>DATJOZ010000068.1:0-16148 GCA_035506655.1 Gaiellaceae bacterium | reverse complement strand
TCCCGATCGTCAACATCGTCTTCTGGATCTGGCTGGCGATCATCGTCCCGCAGACGCACGGGCGCTCCGGCTGGTGGTCGGTCGGGCTGATCTTCCTCAGCGTGATCGTGATCTGGTTCTACGCGTTCACGCTCGACACGGGGTCGGAAGGAGCCGCGACCGCCTGAGCCACCCTCGAACGAGGGACGCAGCCGCGACCCTTCGCAGGCCGATGTACGTGGTCTGTGGCCTGGCAGGAGCGTGACTACGCACAGTGGACCGACGAGGAGCGCGCGGCGTACCTCGGCTCGCTCGCGCCGCCGGTGCGGCGCTCGCGGCGGCGTGACCTCGTCGGGCTCGCCGCGGCCGTCTCGCTCGTGCTCACCGTCTCCGCGTGGCACGGCGGGATGCTGAGCTTCGGCTCCACGAAGCCGACCGTGGCGCCCGCGACGCTCGCGGCGAAGGTCGTCTACGGCAGCGGTCGCACACGCACCGCCGACGGCGCGAACAACCTCACGTGCGTCGCGATGTCGAGGAACGGCGGCGGCGCGAGGACGTGCACCCGCTGGCGCGTGCTCGAGCCGAGCGACATGGCCGCGCCCGCCGCGCCGCTGCGGAAGGGCGCGACGTGCGCGTCGATCACGGTCGACCAGAAGGCCGGCCGCTGGGTCTGCGCGCCGTAGGCGCCCACGGCCCGTCGACGACGAACGCTTCCTCCTCGCCCGGCCACGGAGGCATCGTCACGCCGACCGCCGCGAGCGGCGCGTCCCCGCGCGCGCGGAACTGGAACCGGGTCCCGAGCGGGATCGTGAGGCAGACGCCGGCCTCGAGCGCGACGACGCTCTCGTCGTCGCCGAGCCGCCGCCACATCTCGCCGCGGCCCGAGAGGACGTACCAGATCTCCTCGACGGTCCGATGAGCGACGGCGGCGGACGTCTCCCCCGCCGCGAGCTCGAAATGCGCCATGCCGCCTGCGCGGAGGGTGAGGAGCACGCGGACGTCAGACCCGTCCGGGGCGACCGCGTCGGGCTCGTCGGGCAGCTGCATCGTCTCCACGGCGTACCTCCTTCGATTGTCACTCGGTCAAGTGAACCTCACGGAGGGTGATTGACCGCAGGCAGACGGCGGGCTATGCGCAGAGAGGGGAGCGAGCTCGTCAAGTGAGGGGAGAACCGCAATGCGCCGCAAGATGTTCATCGCCGTCTCGGCGGTTGCCGCCGCCTTCGTGATCGCGGCAGGTGCGGTTGCCGCGACCACGCCGTCGCCCAGCTACCAGCTCGCGGGTCTCGCGATCGGCGGGTCGGCGGGCACGAACACGGTTCTTGCCGGAACGGCCATCGGGTCGAACGGGGACCGTGGGTTCTGGCGGGCGACCGTCACGATCGCGCCGCTCACGTCGTGCTCCGCGCTCGGGTCGTCGTGCGCCATCACGGCCGGGACGATCACGCTGACGAGCAACAACGGCTCGAGCCTGATCGGCAGCGTCCAGGGCGGGACCGCCACGCTCAGCGACCAGGCCGTCTCGACCTGCAGCCGGTCGCAGTACACCGTCCGCACGTCGGTCCTCGCGAGCGACGGGACGACGTGGCAGCTGACCGCGACCGTGACGAAGCTCGGCCTCGCGGTCGGCCGGACGTGCTTCAGCCTCGGCGCGACGGTGCAGGCGACGCTCGCGTCGGGCCCGAGCGGCCCGATGGGCTAGATCGAAGAGGCGCGTGCCCCGCGGGAGCGGCCCCGCGGGGCGCGCGGATCTACGATCCAGGGGTGCGCGCTCTCGTCGTCGTTCTCGTCGCCGCCGCGTTCGCCGTCCCCGCGGCCGCGGCCCCGGTGCGCGGACTGCCCGACTGCCTCGGGAAGCCGCAGGTTCGTCCGCACGAAGTCGTCTTCGCGTGCGCCGACGACGGCTTCGGCGTCGACAAGCTGCGCTGGCTCACGTGGGGCGGCGCGCAGGCCGTCGGCCTCGGCTCCGCGTACGCGAACGACTGCAAGCCGACGTGCGTCGCCGGCCACGTCCACCGCTACCGCGCGGTGCTGATCGTCGGCGGCACCCAGAAGTGCCCGAACGGCGCGCTCGCCTACCGCACGGTGACGTACGCGTTCATCGGCCGCTCGCCGTTCCCACCGACCTCGTCGGGCACGACGAACCCGACCCAGACGTTCCGCTGCGGCCACGGCCCGTAGGCTTCGCCGCCGCGACCGACATGTGCGGGCGCGGCACACTCACGCACGCCGCGAGACGCGAAGAAGGGGGCCAACGGGGGAAACATGGTTTCCCCCGTTGAGCGAGCGAGCCGGCGCAGCCGGCTCGCTATGCGTAAGAGGCGCCTACCGGAGTCGAACCGGTGTACCAGGTTTTGCAGACCTGTGCCTAACCACTCGGCCAAGGCGCCCGGACGGGGAATCGTACCGAGGCGTCAGACGGCGGCCAGCACGTCGTCGAGGAACGCGACGGCGCGCGTGAACGCCTCGATCCGGTTCGGGAGCTTCTCGACCGTGTGGCCCTCGTCCTCGAAGATCAGCAGCTCGCAACGGACGCCCTTCTCCGTCAGCACGCGGTGGATGTGCTCCGACTCGCCGACCGGGACGCGCGGGTCGTTGCGGCCGTGCTGGACGAAGAGCGGCGCGCGGATCGCGTCGATGTGCGTCACCGGCGACGCGGCGACGAGGAAGTCGCGGTCGTGCGCGAGCGAGCCGTACTCGCGCTCGCGGGCGGCGCGGCGGTAGTCCGACGTGTGCTCGAGGAACGTGACGAGGCTCGAGATCCCGACGGCCTCGATCCCCGCGGCCCAGAGCTCGGGCTGGAACGCGAGGCCGGCGAGCACCATGTAGCCGCCGTACGAGCGCCCGTAGAGCACCGCGCGCGTCGCGTCGATCTCCGGCCGCGCGCCGAGCCACGCGTGGAGCGACGCGAGGTCGCGCACCGAGTCGAGCCGCAGCTCCACGTCGTCGAGGTGCTCGAAGCGCTTGCCGTATCCCGTCGAGCCGCGGACGTTCGGCGCCGCGACCGCGTAGCCGCGGGAGACGAGGTACTGCGTCAGCGGCGCGAAGCTCGGCGCGAACCACGGCCGCCACTGCGACTCCGGGCCGCCGTGCACCGTCACGACGACGGGGAACGGGCCGTCGCCCTCCGGCTCGAAGAGGAAGACGGGGATCGACTCGCCGTCGAAGCTCTCGTAGCGGTGCAGCGCCGGCTCGACGAGCGTCGTCGCGTCGACGCCGCGCGGGCTCGTCGTCAGCCGCGTCAGCGTGTGCGCGTCGAGGTCGTAGAGGTGGACGTCGTGCGGCTCGGTCGGCCGCGAGAACCCGAACGCGAGCAGCGAGCCGTCCTTCGAGAACACCGGGTGCTCGACGACGCCGAGGCCCGGCAGCGCGACCTCCTCGCGGAGCGCGCCCGTCGCCGGGTCGCGCAGCTCGAGGCGCGAGTAGCCGTCCTCGTTCGCGACGACGAGCAGGCTCCTCCCCGCCTCGTCGCCGAAGCACTCGAGATCCCAGCGCGACTCGACGACCGTCGTCCACTCGCGTGACGCAAGGTCGTAGCGGCGGATGGCGAACGTGTCGCCCGCGTCGTTCGCAGCGGCGAAGAAGCCGGACGAGTCGGCGAGCCACACCGGGTCGAGCCACTCGGCCTCGGCGTCGTGCGGGGTCGCGTGCACGACGTCGCCGGTCGCGCGCGCGAACAGGAAGAGGTCGTTGTCGCCGGCGCGGTCGCCCACGCGGTCGACGACGACGAAGCCGCCGTCGGGCGAGATCGGCCCGGCCCGGCACCAGCCGCCCGGCGCGTACGCCGTCTCGTCCCCGCCCGGCAGCGTGCGCACGACGACGTCGAAGTCGGCGCCGTTCCGCCGGTTCGTCGAGTACGCGAGGAGCGCGCCGCCGTCGCCGACGTGCGGCGTCTCGTGGTGGAAGCGCGGGTCGACGACGAGCGGCTCCGGCTCCGCGCCCGGCTCCGCGTCGAGCAGGTAGAGCTGCGTGCGCTCGTTCCCGCGGTCGTCCAGCTCGAGCAGGATCCGCCCGTCCGGGAGGAACCGGCCGACGACCGGCTCCGGGAAGTCGGTGAGCTGCCGGAGCGCGCCGCCGCGCGACGGGACGACGTACAGCTGCTGCGTGCCGGGGACGTTCGACGCGACGAGGAGCGTCGAGCCGTCGTCGGAGAACGAGAGCGGCACCGCCTGCCGCATCTCGAGGAGCGCCCTCAGGTCCGTCATCCGTCGCTAGGCGGCGACTCCGGAGAACTCCGGGATCACGTCGTCGCCGTACGCCTGCAGCGTCTCCTCCTGACCGTGCGTCATCAGGTAGATGTTGAACTGGTCCACGCCGACCGCCTCGAGCTCGCGCAGTTTCGCCTTCGTCTGCTCGACGTTGCCGATCACGCAGAAGCGGTCGCAGATCTCGTCCGTCACGAACTCGCCGTGCTTCGCGCCGACGCGCGAGTGCTCGTCGTAGTCGTAGAACTTCCGCGCCTGGACGTAGTCGGTCAGCGCCTTCGGGACGGAGCTGCCGTCGGCGCCGTACCGCTCGATCAGGTCCATGACGTGGTTCGACACCATCGCCGGGAACCAGCGCACCTGGTCGCGCGCGTCGGCGAGGTCGTCGGTGACGTGCGCCGGCGCGCCGACGATGCACTTCAGCGCCGCCGGGTCGCGGCCGGCCTCCTCCGCCGACTTGCGCGCCGTGTCCATGATCCACGCGATGATCTCCGGATCGGCGAGCTGGATGATCACGCCGTCGCCGACGCGCCCCGCGACGCCGAGCGCACGCGGCCCGTAGCCGGCGACCCACATCGGGATCTGCGGCAGCTCGGGGCGCACCCACTTCAGCTGGAGGTCCTTGTCGTTCCAGTGCACCTCGCGGCCGTTCATGAAGTCGTGGATCATCGCCAGCCGCTGCTCGAAGTCGGCGACCCTCACCGGCTGCTGGCCGATGTAGCGGACGGCGGAGTCGCCGCGGCCGATGCCCATCACCATCCGCCCGTCGGAGAGGTCGTGCAGCGTCGCGTACGCGCTCGCGAGCACCGTCGGCTCGCGCGTGCCCGGGTTCGTGACGAAGTGGCCCATCTTGATCTTCGACGTCTCGCGCGCGGCGACGGCGAGCAGCGGGATCGACTCCTGCCACAGCACGTGCGAGTCGTACGTCCACGCGTACTCGAAGCCGTGGCTCTCGGCGAGCTTGATCAGCTCGAGGAAGCGCGAGTACGGCGGATCGGGCAGGACGGTGACGCCGAAGCTGAGCATGAGTGCCTCCCGGTAGAGGCCGCGAGCATAGCGTCAGCCGGTCGGCTCGGGCGGACGCCAGCGCGGCGTCAGCAGCGCCGACAGCGCTGCGAGGATCCCGAGGATCACGAAGCCCGCGCGCCCGTCGCCGGGGAGCGAGAAGCTGAGCCCGACGAGCGGCGCGCCGATCACGATCACGAACGCCGCCCAGGCGTTGACGAAGCCGACGGCCGCGCCCGGCGACTCGGGCCGGTCGAGCTGCGCGCCGGCGAACGCCATCGGGAACGGGACGCCGCTCGCGAGGCCGATCAGCGCCGCGGCCACGACGATCAGCTCCGCGGGCAGCGGGAGCGCGAGCGCGACCGCGCCGGCGCCGCCGGCGACGAGGCTGGCGGCGACCCAGCGCGACGCGTCGTTGCGCCGCAGCAGCGCGCCGCCGCCGATCCTGCTGAAGAACGCGAGCAGCAGCGTCAGCGATCCCGCTGCGGCCGCGAACCCCTTCGAATGTCCGTGATGCTCGAGCAGCGTCACGACCCAGTCGCCGACGACGACGCTGAAGCCGAACGACGCTGCGTGGATCGCCGCGAGCCGGAGCAGGTACCGGTCGCGGAACATCGTGCGGTCGAGCCGCTCGTTGCCGTGCCGCGCGGCGCCGCGGCTGCGCGGCGCGATCGCGAGCAGCGCCGCCATCACGCACGCGACGATGACGCCGCTGAGGTACGGCGCGCGAAACCCGACCCAGTTCGCGAGCCCCGGGACGAGCGCGATCGCGAGCCCCGGCGACAGCACCGACGCGGAGCCGTAGACGCCCTGGAGGAACGGCGCGCCGCCGCGCGCGCGGAGGTAGTCGCTCCCTGCGACGAAGCCGAGCCCCGTCCCGAAGCCGACGACGATCCGCCCGACGAATGCGAGCGCGAGGTACGGCCCGATCAGCGACACCGCGTTCCCGGCCGCCATCAGCGCGAGCCCGACGAGCCCCGTCGTCCACGCGCCGAAGCGGTCGGCCGCGCGTCCACCGGGGATCTGCATCGCCATGTGGACGAGGAACTGCGCGGTCGTCAGAAGCCCGATCGTCGCGAGCCCGACCCCGTACGCGTGCGCGAGCCTCGTCGCGACCGCGCCGAGCTCGGTCACCTGCCAGCCGACCGCGAAGCCGATCCCGAGACTCCCGACCACGACTCTCGTGCCGATGCCCGCCCCACGCGCCAAGGCGCGAGCGTACGCTACGCCGATGGCGAACCCTTCGAAGATCGTCTGCGTCGGGCAGAACTACCGCGCGCACACCGCCGAGATGGGCGGCGACGAGGCCGCGGAGCCGATCCTCTTCGGCAAGTTCCCGGTGACGCTCGTCGGGCCCGGCGAGCCGATCGTGCTGCCGCGCGAGTCGACGCACGTCGACGCTGAGGCCGAGCTTGCCGTCGTGATCGGGAAGACGGCGCGCCGCGTGTCGCGCGAGCGCGCGCTCGACGTCGTCGCCGGCTACCTCTGCGCGAACGACGTGAGCGCGCGCGACGTCCAGTACGCCGACGGCCAGTGGTTCCGCGGCAAGAACTTCGAGACGTTCTGCCCCGTCGGGCCCGGCGAGCCGGTGCCCGTGTCGGAGCTCGGCGACGGGAGCGGCCTGCGCGTCGTGCAGCGGCTGAACGGCGAGCCACTCCAGGACGGGAACACCGACGACCTCATCTTCGACGTGAGCTTCCTCGTCGCGTTCGCGTCGAACGTCTTCACGCTCGAGCCCGGCGACCTGCTGCTGACGGGCACGCCGTCCGGCGTCGGCTGGGCGCGCGACCCGAAGGTGGCGCTCCGGCCGGGCGACGTCGTCGAGGTCGAGGTCGAGGGGATCGGCGTGCTCTCGAACCCGGTCGTCGCCGACTCCTAGCGCGCCGGACTCATCGCCGGGGCCTCCGTTGCCGATACGCGACGGACCATGCGGCTCATCGGCGCGATCGGGGCAGCAGTCGCCCTTACGGCGCTTGCAGGCTGCGGCGGCGGGCACTCGTCGGCCGCGCGCCGGCCGACTGCGAGCGAACGCGCCGCGCTGCAGCAGGCGGTCTACGACTTCGTCGTCGAGAAGACCCGTGCGCGCAATCCGGTGATCGTCAGGATGCGGGTCGCAGCCGTTCGGCTTGAACCGCCGGGAGCGTCGCCCTACGCGGAGTTCGCGCGCGTCGACCTCTCCGATCCAGCCGCCGGTTACGCATATGCGATCCTCGGCTACCGGCACCGGCGGCTCTCCCGCTGGCGCGTCCTCGACATCGGCTCCGCAGCCGTGGGCTGCGAGCTCGGGCGGAGTGTCTTCGGCAGTCACGGTCCCGCGGTCCGCCGCGCACTCGGGTTGGCGTGCCCATGACGGCCAGACTCCCCGGCGCGATCGCGGCAGCCTTCGCCGTTGTGGCGCTCGTCGGCTGCGGGACGACGTCGCACCGATCGGCGGCTCGGTCCGCGTCGCAACTCCCGCTCTGCCCCGCCGGCCGCTTCGTTGCGTATCCGGTGAAGTCGCCGCCGCAGCTCCCGAAGGGACGCCGGTGCCCCTGCGAAGGACCACTCGGCCCGATGACGACGCTCTGCAGGTCGCTCAATGCGCGCGCATCGCAGGTCGTCTCGCTCGACGGGCGGATCGGACCCCTTCAGCTCGACGTCAGCGACCGGGCGGCCGTCGTCGCGTTCGCGGGCAAGCCGCAGCTGGAGGCAAGCGGGCACATGACGCTGTCCGCACCGTATGACGCACTCGGCTACGGCTGCTCGCGACGCACTCCACCCGGCTCGTTCCGGCTCGCGCCGGAGAAGCCGTTCTGTCGAACGATCTTCTGGATCAACGCGCGGACGGGGAGACTCGAGACGTTCTTCAGCGGTGACCCGCGCTACTCGGAGACGCACGGCGTTCGCGCCGGGACCGTGACGGCGGTCGCAGAGCGGCTGCTGCGCAAGCGCGTGCTCGCCGGTTGCGAGGCGAACCTGTACTTCACGAGCCCGCAGGCCGACCTGACCGTCGTCTTCGCGGGCGGCCACGTCCTGAATCCGAGCAGGCGCCTCGTCGGCGGCCGCGTCGTCGCCCTCGTCCTCCACAGCAAGCGCAGCGATCCCGGAGTCTTCGACTGTGAGTGACGCCGGGCCGTCCGCGCCGGCGGCGATCATCCACCCGTGCCCTCGCGCAAGCGGATCGCGCTCATCGCGCACGACAACCTGAAGCAGGACATGCTCGACTGGGCGCGCTTCAACCGCGGCACGCTCGCGAAGCACGAGCTGTCCGCGACCGGCACGACCGGCAAGCTTCTCGTCGACGAGCTCGGGCTCGACGTGCATCTCTTTCTCAGCGGCCCGCTCGGCGGCGACCAGCAGATCGGGGCCGCGATCGCCGAGGGCCGCATCGACTTCGTCATCTTCTTCTGGGACCCGCTCGAGCCGCACCCGCACGACGTCGACGTGAAGGCGCTGCTCCGCGTCGCCGTCGTCTACAACGTCCCGCTCGCCTGCAACCGCGCGACCGCGGACTACGTGCTCTCGAGCCCGCTGCTCGCGGCTTAGACGCGCTCGAGCACGACGACCGGGATCTCGCGGTCGGTGCGTGTCTGGTACTCGTCGTAGTGCTGCCAGATGCCGTTCATCATCCGCCAGAGGCGCTCGCGCTCCTCGCCCTCGGCGACGCGTGCGCGGGCGCGGAAGCGGTCGGCCTTGACCTGGACGCCGACCTCGGGGTTCGCCTCGATGTTCTTGAACCAGCCGGGATGCTCCGGCGCGCCGCCCTTCGACGCGACGATCACCGGGCTCTCGCCGTCCCAGCCGAAGATCAGCGGGTTCGTCCGCGGCTCGCCGCTTCGGCGGCCCGTGGTCGTGAGGACGAGGATCGTCGAGCCCTCGCGCCAGATGTAGCCGACCTCGCCGTCGGTCTCGACGTAGCGGCGGACGTGCTCGTCGCCGAACAGGTTCTCTGCCTCCGCGGTGCTCATCGGTATGCCTCCAGTGCCTTCGTCGCCAGCCGGTCGAGCGCCTGCACCGACAGCTCGAGGTGCTCCTCCTTCGTGTCCTCGAGCTTCGTGTGCGAGAGCCCTCGAAGCGACTGGACGAAGATCATCACCGTCGGGATTCCCGCGCGCGCGACCTCGGCCGCGTCGTGCAGCGGGCCGCTCGGCAGCCGGTGAGACGTTCCCGCGACCTCGCGGATCGACGCGTCGGCGAGCTCGATCAGCGCCGGGTCGAAGAGGATCGGCTCGATCGACCAGATCCGGTCCCACGACACCTCGACGTTCTCCTCCGCCGCGAACCGCGCGCTCGCCTCCTTCGCGAGCTCGAGCAGCCGCGCGAGCTTCGCCGCGTCGAGATGCCGCTGGTCGAGCAGCTGCTCCGCCGTCTCGACGACGGACGTGACGATCCCCGGCCTGCAGACGACGCCGCCCGACGTGCACACCGCGCCGTCGCCCACCTCCGCAGCGATCGGGCGGATCTCGAGCGCGAGCTTCGCCGCGCCGGCGAGCGCGTCGCGCCGCTTGTCCATCGGCGTCGAGCCGGCGTGCGCGGCCTGGCCGGTCCACGTGACGAGGTGACGCTCGACGCCGAACGTCCCGAGGACGACGCCGAGCGGGAGCTCCATCGACTCGAGCACGGGCCCCTGCTCGATGTGCAGCTCGAGATAGGCGACCGCGCCGTCGAGCTGCGACCGCGCCGCGGACGCGCCGTCGACGTCGACGCCGTGCTCGCGCAACGCGTCCGGCAGCGCGATCCCATTCGCGTCGTGGCGCACGCGCAGCTCCTCGAGATCCGACATCGACCCGGCGGCCGCGGACGAGCCGAAGAGCGAGCGCCCGAACCGTGCGCCCTCCTCGTCCGCCCAGTTCACGAGCCGGACGGTGAGGGGCGGTGTCCCGTCGGCGGCGACGCGACGCAGCACCTCGACGCCGGCCATCACGTTGAGGCAGCCGTCGAGCCAGCCGCCGTTCGGCACCGAGTCGATGTGGCCGCCGACGAGCAGCGACCTGTCCGACTCGCCGTCGAGCGTGAACCACTGGTTCCCCGCCTCGTCGATCTCCTCGCGCGCGCCGGTCTCCGCGACCTTGCCGCGCAGCCACGCGCGCGCGGCCTCCCACGTGTCCGTCCATGCGACGCGCTGCGCGCCGTTCTCGTCGCCGGTGAGCTCGCGGAGCTCCTTCAGCTCGGCAACGGTGCGGCTCGGATCGAGTGCCATCGCGCCCGGAGCCTATGTGATAGACACCGCGCCACGGTGTCGGCTGTCGCGATCGGGGTCGAGAGGCGCAGGCGCCGCGACGGGATGCGGCGCGGTGCGCGCCGGGCAGCCGCGGTCGCGCTCCTGCTGCTCGGGCTCGTCGCGTTCTACGAGCTGTACCGCTGGGTCTGGTCGTCCGCCGGCTGGACGTGGCCGTTCGCCGTGACGGACGTCTCGATGCCGCACGTGTGGACGATCCTGAAGGCGTTCGGCGAGCCGGCGCAGGTGAACCAGCCGCCGCTCGCGCAGATCCTGTTCCACAAGTCGCTCTTCACGATGAAGGAGGCGATCGCCGGCTTCGTGCTCGGCGGGCTCGTCGGCTTCGGGCTCGGCGTCGTGCTCGTCCACTCGACGCTGCTGCGCCGCGGCGTCGTCCCGTACATCGTCGCGAGCCAGACGATCCCGATCCTCGCGATCGCGCCGATGGTCGTCGTCTGGGTCAACCCGAAGCTGCCGGGGCCGCTGCAGGGCTGGGGCGCCGTCGCCGTCATCGCGGCGTACCTCACGTTCTTCCCCGTCGCGATCAACACGCTGCGCGGCCTGCAGGCGGTCGACCCGCGCGCGCTCGAGCTGATGCGCTCGTATGCGGGAAGCCGCTGGACGATCCTCTGGAAGCTCCGCGTGCCGTCGTCGCTGCCGTACGTCTTCGCGGCGCTGAAGCTCGCCGCGACGGCGTGCGTCGTCGGCGCGATCATCGGCGAGCTGCCGTCCGGCCTCCAGTCCGGGCTCGGCGGCGCGATCCTCAACTTCAACCAGTACTACTCGATCGAGCCGCAGGAGCTCTGGGCGACGAACATCGTCGCCGCGCTCGTCGGGATCCTCTTCTTCGTCGTCGTCGTGCTCGCCGAGAAGCTCGTCGTGCGGCGCGCGCCGGAGAACCGCGGATGAGCGACCAGCCGGTCGTCCGGATCGAGAAGGTCACGAAGGTCTTCCCGCGCGGCAACGTCACCGCGCTGCAGGACATCGAGCTCGACATCGCGCCCGGCGAGTTCGTCTCGCTCATCGGCCCGTCCGGCTGCGGCAAGTCGACGCTCCTGCGCGTGATCGGCGACCTGATCGAGCCGACGGACGGCTCCGTCACGGTGAACGGGAAGACGGCACGCGCCGCGCGCTCGGACCACGACTACGGCATCGTCTTCCAGGACGCGGTGCTCTTCGACTGGCGCACCGTCTCGAAGAACATCGCCGTCCCGCTCGAGCTGCTCGGCTGGAGCCGCGACCGCCGCGCGAAACGCGTCGACGAGATGCTCGAGCTCGTCGAGCTCTCCGGCTTCGGCGACCACCATCCGTGGCAGCTCTCCGGCGGCATGCAGCAGCGCGTGTCGATCGCGCGCGCGCTCGCGTTCGAGCCGGCGCTGCTCCTGATGGACGAGCCGTTCGGCGCGCTCGACGAGATGACGCGCGAGCGGCTGAACCTCGAGCTGCTCTCGATCTGGCAGCAGCTCGGCTCGACGGTCGTCTTCGTCACGCACTCGATCTCCGAGGCCGTGTTCCTCTCGACGCGCGTCGTCGTGATGAGCCCGCGGCCGGGACGGATCGCCGGCGTCGTCCCGGTCGACCTGGCGTACCCGCGCACCGTCGAGACGCGCGAGGACCCGCGCTTCTTCGAGCTCGTGACGCAGGTGCGCGAGCTGCTGCGAAAACGCGGCGAGCATCTGCTCCCCGAGGAGGAGGCGTCGCTGCTGGAGGCGGCGGAGTGAGCGTAGGCACCGCAGGCGACAAGCTCGTCGAGTGGCTGCCCGCGATCGCGGTCTTCGTGCTCGGGATCGCGCTCTGGGAGGGAGCGATCTCCGCGTTCCACATCCAGCAGTTCCTCCTGCCGCGGCCGACGCAGATCGCGTCGACGTTCTGGACGGGGCGGCACCAGCTCTGGCCGGCGGGCTGGTACACGTTCAAGGAGGCGCTCGGCGGGTTCCTCGTCGGCTCCGCGCTCGGCGTCCTCGTCGCGACGTTCGTCGCGCGGTTCGAGGCGCTCGGCACGGCGCTCATCCCCGTCGCGGTCGCGGCGAGCGCGATCCCGATCATCGCGTTCGCGCCGATCTTCAACGCCTGGCTGAACCCGCTCTCGCCGACGTCGAAGATGGCGATCGCCGCCGTCCTCTGCTTCCTGCCGGTGCTCGTGAACACGCTGCGCGGCCTGCAGAGCGCGAGCCCGCGGCAGATCGAGCTGATGCGCTCGTACGCAGCGAGCGAGCGCGAGATCTGGCGGCGCGTGCGCGTCCCGACGGCGCTGCCGTACCTCTTCACGGCGCTGAAGGTCGCGAGCGTGCTCGCGATGATCGGCGCGATCGTCGGCGAGTACTTCGGCGGCGCGTTCACCGCGCTCGGCGTGCTGATCCGCTCGGACGCGCAGATCCTCGACTTCACCCACGCGTGGGCGGGGATCCTCGTCGCGTCGCTGCTCGGACTTTCCCTCTACTTCGGAGTCGTAATCGTGGAACGAATGGTGATCCGGTGGGCCCCGGAGAGCCGCGGGTCGTAAGATCGGGCAACGAACGAGTGAAAGGGGTACGCATGAGGAGGAGGGTCGTAGGACTGGTGCTCGTGCTGGCTGCCGTCGCAGCGGTCACGGGCTCCACGCACAAGGCGTCGGCCGCGCCGAAGCAGGCGAAGCTGACGAACGTCACGTTGCAGCTCAAGTGGGTGCCGCAGGCGCAGTTCGCCGGCTACTACGCGGCGCTCGACATGGGCTTCTACAAGCAGGCCGGCCTGAACGTCACGATCAAGCCGGGCGGCCCCGACATCATCCCCGAGCAGGTCGTCGCCTCCGGGCAGGCGCAGTTCGGGCTCGACTGGCTGCCGAGCCTCCTCGCCGCCCGCGACAAGGGCACCGACCTCGTCAACATCGCGCAGGTCTTCGCCCGGTCCGGGATGACGCAGCTCACGTGGAAGAGCTCCGGCATCACGACGATCGCGGACATGAAGGGCAAGAAGGTCGCCAACTGGCTCGGCGGCAACCAGTACGAGCTCTTCGCCGCGCTGACGAAGGCCGGCATGAACCCCGAGAAGAACGAAGGGGTCACGATCGTCCAGCAGCCGTTCGACATGAACCTGTTCCTCAACCACCAGGTCGACTCGGCGTCCGCGATGACGTACAACGAGCTCGCGCAGGTGCTCGAGTCGAAGAACCCGTCGACGGGCAAGCTCTACCAGCTGTCCGACCTCAACGTGATCAAGATGCAGAGCGTCGGCACCGGCATGCTCGAGGACGGCATCTTCTCGACCGGCTCGTGGCTGAAGAGCCCGGCGAACCAGGCGATCGCCGTGAAGTTCATCGGCGCCTCGCTCGCCGGCTGGATCTGGTGCCGCGACCACGTGTCCCAGTGCGTCGGCTTCACGCTGAAGGCGGGCCCGACCCTGCCGAAGGGTCACCAGACCTGGCAGATGAACGAGATCAACAAGCTCATCTGGCCGAACGCGACCGGGATCGGGATCATGAACAAGGCCGACTACACGCGGACGGCCGCGATCTCGAAGCAGTTCGGAGTCATCTCGAAGGCGCCGAACTCCGGCGCCTACCGCACCGACCTCGCGACCGCTGC
This sequence comes from Gaiellaceae bacterium, assembly GCA_035506655.1. GTDB lineage: Bacteria > Actinomycetota > Thermoleophilia > Gaiellales > Gaiellaceae > Palsa-739. The sequence goes on along the minus strand of DATJOZ010000068.1, from coordinate 2,199 downwards.
GGTGAAGCAGCTGAAGGCGAAGGGCCTCGACGTCAACGGCAAGTCGTACAAGCCGATCGTCGTCAAGCTCACCGCCGGCGGCAAGTAGCTCCCGAGGGCTCCCGGGGCCGCCCGCGCGGCGGTCCCGGGACCCTTGAAGACCGTCCGCGCGACCTCCTAGACTCGCCTCGCAGCAGCGGGCCATCGATCGGGAGGTAGGGAATGTCGGACGACCGTCACCCCGAGGAGATCGCGCACGACGTCGAGGCGATCCGGCAGGACGTCGCCTACGAGCGCGAGCAGCTCGACGCCTCGATCAAGCACGACTACTCGACGAGCGAGACCGGCGTCGTCCCGCTCGACAAGCGCCGTCCGATGTGGCACTTCATGGGCCTCTGGACGACCTTCGTCGCGGGCTTCTCGTACATGTTCCTCGGCTTCGAGATCCGCGACGGCGGCCACAGCCTCGCGTCGACGGTCGGGATCACGCTCCTCGGCTACGGCATCTACATCGTCTACGCGATGTTCTCGTCGTACACGGGCTCGCGCACCGGGCAGACGTTCGGCCTGCTGACGCGGTCCGTCTTCGGGAGCGTCGGCTCGGTGATCGTGTGCCTCTTCGTCCTCATCGCGCCGCTCGGCTGGGTCGGGTTCCAGGCGAACCTGCTCGTGACGCTCTGGGACGGCTTCTACAGCTGGGGCCACATCTTCTGGCTGACGCTGATCGTCGCCGGGCTGATGATCTTCAACAACCTGCTCGGCTTCACCGGCATCAGCGTGTTCGCGCGCTACCTCGTCACGCCGCTCCTGATCCTGTGGGCGCTGTACATGGTGATCAAGGGCTTCATCGTCGACGGCGGCTCGTTCGGCGGGACGCCGCAGGGCAGCGGCCTGCCGATCTGGGTCGCGGTCACCGCGGTGATCGGCTTCTCGATGTGGGGCAACGAGCAGGACTTCTGGCGCTACGGCCGCGCGAAGTTCTGGTGGCCGCTCTGGACGTACCTGTTCGCGGCGGTCTTCTTCACGCTCTTCACGATGGCCGGCTGGATGATGGCCGAGCTCGCGAAGTCGAACGACCCGGCGACGATCTTCAACTTCACGGTGAACTACTCGCTCTTCGGGTGGTTCTGGCTCGCGTGGATCATCGCCACCGTCAGCCAGGTGGCGATCAACGACGGGAACTACTACGAGTCCGTGAACGCGGGGCAGAACCTCGTCGGCGGCTGGCGGCACTGGCGCCGCTGGTACACGGTGCTGCTCATCGCCGGCGGCGGCGTGCTCGGCGCGTGGCTCGTGAACTTCCACTTCCTCAACGGCTGGTTCAAGGTCTCGACCTTCCTCGCGATCTCCGTGCCGTCGGCGTCGGTGATCATGGCCGTCGACCACTACCTGCTCCCACGCTTCTACAAGATCTCGCGGCCGCTCCGCGAGGTGCCGTCGTGGGAGGACGCGGGGTGGTTCAACTGGCCCGCGGTGATCTCGCTGCTCGTCGCCGTGTTCTACGGCGTGACGGGCGCGGCGAGCTGGCCGAACGGCTGGATCGAGTCGGCGCCGCCGACGGGCTGGGGGCCGGTCCCGCTCGAGTCGTGGCTCATCGCCGGCGGGCTCTACGTCGCGCTCGTCGGCCTCGCGTCGCTGTTCGGCCACGTGCACGGGCAGCTCGCGTTCAGCAAGCAGGCGATCGCCGCACACGCCCCGGGCGGCGCGATCATCGACATCGCGTCCGAGGCGGAGGAAGGCATCCGGCCGAAGCCGACTGCGATTCCGGCTGCGGGGCGTTAGCGGTACAGCCCCGGCTCGACGACGACGGGCTCCAGGATGCGGCGCTGGAGCCCGTCGTCGGCACGCGCGCGCCGTGCGGCCTCGCCGCAGCTCACGAACTCGACGTCGCCCGCGGCGAGCGCGTGCTCGATCACGGCGCGGAGCGTCTCGACGCGGCTCGGGCGGCCGGACAGGAACGGGTGGCACGTGAGGATGAAGATGCCGCCGTGCCGCCGCATCGCGTCGAGCTCGGAGAGCCAGAGGTCGAGCACCTTCTGCGGCGACTCGATCGTGCCGCGGAACGGCGGGTCGGGAAGATACGCGTACTGCTCCCAGTCGTCGAGCGACCAGTGCACCGGCAGCTCGACGATCTCCCCCGCTCCCGTGTCGAGGAGGTACGGGCGGTCGTCGTCCATCAGCGACGAGTCGTAGTCGAAGCCGTGCTCCGCGACGATGCGC
>DATJOZ010000067.1:0-4507 GCA_035506655.1 Gaiellaceae bacterium | reverse complement strand
CCAGGTCCTCCCGCAGCAGCGAGTACACGACGCTGTCGACCCACTCGCCGTCGCGGCGGTACGCGCGCCGCTTCACGCCCTCGCGGACGAAGCCGCAGCGCTCGGAGTGCGCGAGCCCGCGCTCGTTGAACGCGTAGACCTCGAACTCGAGCCGGTGGAGCCCGAGCTCGAGGAGCAGGTGCCGCTGGAAGAGCCGCGCCGCGTCGTCCGCGACGCCGCGGCCGCGGAAGCCCGGATGGACCGCGAGCCGCTCGAGCTGCGCGATCCCGTTCCGCTCGCTCGTGACGCGGAAGCCCATCAGCCCGGCGCGCTCGCCGTCGGCCTCGATCACGAAGCGCCCGAAGAGCGCGGGCTCCGCGTCGGAGCGCTCGATCTCGGCGAGCAGCGATGCGCGGTCGGAGCCGAGCGGCGCGAGGTACGGCCGGACGTCGTCGTCCGCGAGCAGCGCGACGAGGAAGTCGACGTCGCCGCCGCCGGCGCGCCGGATCGCGACGCTCACGTCTCGGGCGCGAGCGAGCGCCGGCGGCCCGGCTTCAGCGTGCCGGTGCCGAGGCCGACGCCGAGGAGGACGAGCACGAGCCCGCCGATGGCGACGCCCGCGACCGGCTCGCCGAGGAAGACGGCGCCGTACGCGATCGCGATCGGCGGGATCAGATACGTCACGAACGATGCATACAGCGCGCCCGCGCCGGCGATCAAGCCGAAGAAGAGGAGATACGCGATCGCGGTGCCCGGCACGCCGAGCGCGACGACGGACGCGATCGCCTTCCAGCCCGGCGTCTGCGTCGGCGCCTGCGCGACGCCGGCGGGCAGCGCGACGGCGGCCGCGATCGCCGTCGACATGAACGCGACGACGAGCGGCTGCACCGTCTTCAGGTTCCTGTTGATCAGCAGGCCGCCGAGCGCGTAGCAGAGCGCCATCCCGACGACCGCGAGCGCGCCGAGGATCTTCCCCTCGGGCTGGGCGCCGACGAGCAGCGCGACGCCGACGAAGCCGAGCGCGACGCCGACGAGCCGGAGCCCGGTCACGCGCGCCTCGTGGAAGAACGCGAACGCGAGGGCGACGTTGAAGACCGGCACCGACGCCTGGATGATCGACGCGAGGCCGGAGTCGATCCTCGTCTCGCCCCACGAGAGGAGCCAGAACGGGACCGCGGTGTTGACGAGCGCGACGACGACGAGCCAGCCCCAGTTCGAGCGGATCTGCACCATCGCCGCGCGCATCCCGACCGTGAACGGGACGACGAGCGCGAGCGTGATCGCCCCGAGCCCGAGCCGGCCGAGGATCAGCGTCGAGGGCGCCAGCTCCCGCACCGCGACCTTGATGAACATGAACGACGCGCCCCAGATCAGGGCGAGGGCGATCAGCATCCAGAGGTAGCGGTTCCGCACGACTCATGAAACGTACTGACGCGGCCGCATGTTTCGTGGAGCCCGCGCCGGGGCCGCCGGTACCGCCAGTACACTGAATCACCTGACGCAGGTCGCGGAACAGCCGCTCCACCGCGCTCTCGGTCTGACCGACTGGGAGGCGGACCGTATCCGGGAGCTCCTGGGCCGCGACCCGAACCATCTCGAGCTCGCGGTCTTCTCGCTGCTCTGGTCCGAGCACTGCGGCTACAAGCACTCGGCGCCGCTGCTCCGGCGGCTGCCGTCCGCCGGCGAGCGCGTGCTGCAGGGGCCCGGGGAGAACGCCGGCGTGCTCGACGTCGGCGCGGGGCTCGCGGTCGCGTTCAAGGTCGAGTCGCACAACCACCCGTCCGCGGTCGAGCCGTTCCAGGGCGCCGCGACCGGCGTCGGCGGGATCCTGCGCGACATCGTCGCGATGGGCGCGCGGCCGATCGCGCTGCTCGACGGGCTCTGGTTCGGCGCGCCGGACTTCCACTTCTCGAGCGCCGTCGGCGGGATCGGCCACTACGGGAACTGCGTCGGCGTGCCGACGGTCGGCGGCGCCGCGGTCTTCGACGACGCGTACCGCGGCAACTGCCTCGTCAACGCGATGTGCGTCGGCATCCTCGACGCGGACCGGCTGCACTCGGCGAAGGCGTCCGGCCCGGGGAACCTCGTCGTGCTCTACGGCGCGACGACCGGACGCGACGGGATCGGCGGCGCGTCGGTGCTCGCGAGCCAGGAGCTCGGCGAGGACGACGCGGACAAGCGGCCGACCGTGCAGGTCGGCGACCCGTTCACCGGCAAGAAGCTGATCGAGGTCTCCGTCGAGCTCGTCGAGTCGGGGCTCGTCGAGTCGCTGCAGGACTGCGGCGCGGCGGGGCTCGCGTCCGCGCTCTCGGAGATGGCGTCCGACGGCGCCGGGATCGACGTGCACCTCGACCAAGTGCCGCTCCGCGAGAAGGGGATGGAGCCGTGGGAGATCATGATCTCCGAGTCGCAGGAGCGGATGGTCGCCGTCGTCCGCCCGCAGATGCTCGACGCGGTGCGCGCGGTCTGCAAGCGGTGGGAGCTGCACTGCACGCCGATCGGCGAGGTCACCGACTCGGGCGACCTGCGCGTGCTGCACGGCGCCGAGGTCGTCGGCTCGATCCCGGCGCGGCTCCTGACGGACGAGTGCCCGCGGTACGAGGTCGAGCAGCGCCCGCGCGACGCGTGGCCGGCCGAGCCGCGGAAGCTCTCGCCGGACAACCGCCGCGACAAGACGTGGATCTTCGAGCGCTACGACCACCTCGTCGGCTCGCGGACGGTGCGGCGACCCGGGCTCGACGCGGCGGTGCTGCGGCTGCGGCCGTCGCTGCGCGGCCTCGCGGTGGCATTGCAGGGACCGCGCCCGGGCGAGGCGGATCCGTTCGCCGCCGGCGTCGCGGCGGTGCTCGGCGCGGTGCGGAACGTCGCGTGCGCGGGCGGCGAGCCGATCGGGCTCACCGACTGCCTCAACTTCGGCAACCCGGAGAAGCCGGAGATCGCGTGGGAGCTCGCGCAGGCGATCGAGGGCATCTCGCAGGCGGCAGAGGCCCTGCGCATCCCGGTCGTCTCCGGGAACGTCTCGCTCTACAACGAGACGGACGGCCGCCCGATCCCGCCGACGCCGGTCGTCGGCTGCGTCGGGCTCGTCGCGGACGTGCGCACGGTGCCGGGGCGCTGGCAGTCCGGCGACGCGGTGCTCCTCGCCGTCGCGCCGGAGGCGAGCCTCGCCGCGGAGGCGGCGCTGATCCGGTTCCTGTGGAAGGCCGCGCCGCTGCTCTCGCTGTGCCACGACGTCGGCTACGGCGGCCTCGAGGTCGCGCTCGACGAGGCCGCGCGCTGGAGCGGCGGGCTGCGCGCGGACGTGTCGCTGCCGGACGAGCCCGCGCGCGGCGCCGCGATCCTCGCGGTCGCGCCGGAGAACGTCGCGCGGCTCGGCTCGAAGGGGTTCGTGCAGATCGGGGTCGTGGCCTAGGTGTGCGGCGTCTTCGGCGTCCACGCGCCGGACCGCGACGTCGCGCGGCTCACGTACTTCGGGCTCTTCGCGCTCCAGCACCGCGGGCAGGAGTCGGCCGGGATCGCCGTGTCGGACGCGGGACGGCTCACGGCGCTCCGCGATCTCGGGCTCGTGACGCAGGTGTTCGACGAGCAGAAGCTCCGCGGGCTCCGCGGCTCCGTCGCGATCGGGCACACGCGCTACTCGACGACAGGCTCGTCGCAGTGGGCGAACGCGCAGCCGCTCGTCCAGCACGGCCGCGCGCGCACGGTCGCGCTCGGGCACAACGGGAACCTCGTGAACCTCACCGCGCTCCGCGACGAGCTGCGCACGTCCGGCGTCACGCTGCAGGCGACCTCCGACAGCGAGGTGATCGCCGCGCTGATCGCGAACGACGACGCACCGCTCGAGGACGCGGTCGCGAACGCGATGCGACGGCTCGACGGTGCGTACTCCGTCGTCGCGCTCTCGGAGGGACGGCTCGTCGCGTTCCGCGATCCGTACGGGTTCCGTCCCTTGGTGCTCGGTCGCATCCACGACGACTGGGTCGTCGCGTCCGAGTCGTGCGCGCTCGACCTCGTCGGCGCGGAGCTCGTGCGGGAGGTCGAGCCCGGCGAGGCGGTCTTCGCCGACGACAACGGGCTCCGGTCGGTGCGCGCGCTCGAGCCGGCCGAGAGCGGCGCGCTCTGCGTCTTCGAGTTCTTCTACCTCGCGCGGCCCGACACGCAGCTCTGCGGCGTCGAGGTGCACGGCGCGCGCGTGCGGATGGGCGCGCGGCTCGCGGAGGAGGCGCCGGTCGACGCGGATCTCGTCTTGCCGATCCCCGACTCCGGCACGCCGGCCGCGATCGGCTTCTCGCGCGCGCTCCAGATCCCGTTCAGCGAGGGGCTGATCAAGAACCGCTACGTCGGCCGCACGTTCATCCAGCCCGACCAGGAGCTGCGCCGGCAGGGAATCCGGCTGAAGTTCAACCCGCTCGCGGAGGTCGCCGGCAAGCGCCTCGTCGTCGTCGACGACTCGATCGTGCGCGGGACGACGACGCGCGAGATCGTGAAGATGCTGTTCGACGCCGGCGCGGCCGAGGTGCACGTGCGC
>DATJOZ010000066.1:0-48776 GCA_035506655.1 Gaiellaceae bacterium | reverse complement strand
CCGCCGCCGCACGACTTCCAGTTCCCGCAGCTCGAGAACCCCGAGCTCGCGGCGCCCGGCTGGCACCCGAGGCTCTTCGACTATCTCTACGTCTCGTTCACGAACTCGATCGCGTTCAGCCCGACCGACTCGATGCCGCTGACGCGGCGCGCGAAGGGGCTGATGCTCGCGGAGTCGGCGCTGTCCGCGGTGACCGTGCTGCTCGTCGCGGCGCGCGCCGTGAACATCTTCACCTAGCGAGAGGCGCGCGCGAGCGCGGCGTCCATCGCGGGGCCGGGGTCGACGAGCGCCGGGCCGTGGCCGACCGCGAGCACCTTCGGGTCGAGCGCGCGCAGCGCGCGGGCGGACTCGAGGTCGCGCGCCTTGTCCCACGTCGCCATCGCCGCGAGCGGGAAGCGGAGGTGGAAGTGATTCGAGACCGCCGCGCCGCCGTACGTCGTGAAGACGTCGCCTGCGAGGAGCGTGCCGTCGCGCGTGTCGAGGAACGCGACGTGGCCCGGGCTGTGGCCGGGACTCGCGACGACCTCGAGGCTCCCGACGCGGTCGCCGTGCGCGAGCCGGACATCGGGCGTCGTCGTGACGGTCGGCCAGCTGCCGGGCAGCTTGCCGTCGACGACCTTCTCGCCGGCGAGGATACGCGCGTCGAGCTCGGGCACGAGCACCTGGACCGCGTCGCCGAGGCGCTCCTTCAGCCCGTCGACCGACCCCGCGTGGTCGCCGTGGCCGTGGGTGAGCGCGATCCGCCGGATCGGGGCGCCGGCGTCGGCCGCGGCGGCGATCAGCGCGTCGGCGGCGCCGCCCATCGTCGTGTCGACGAGCGTGAGCCCGTCTTCCTCGCGGACGAGATACGCGTTCACGAAGTGCAGGCGGTTCAGTCGGACGAGGTTCGGGGTGACGGTCGTGGCCTTCAATTCGGTACCTCCGGCTCTTGACGTTGCTAACAGCGTTAGCCATAATAGCTAACAGTGTTAGCTGGTCAAGTCGAACCGCTCAGCCCCCGGGCGAAGGAGATCGTCGCCGCCGCGCGGACGCTCCTCGAGGAGGAGGGTCCCGATGCGCTCTCGATGCGGCGGGTCGCCGACCGGCTCGGGATCCGCGCGCCGTCGATCTACAAGCACCTCCCGGACAAGCGCGCACTCGAGAACGCGATCGTCTCGGATGCGTTCGAGGAGATGGCGGAGCTCTTCGAGCAGGCGACTGCGGCGGACGACCCGGTCGTCGCGATCGCCGACGCGTACCGGCGCTTCGCGCACGCGCATCCGCACCTCTACCGCCTGATGACCGAGCGCCCGCTCGACCGCGACCGCCTCACCCCCGGCGCGGAGGAGCGCGCCGCGGCGCCCGTCCTCCGCACGACCGGCGACCCGGACACCGCCCGCGCGGTGTGGGCGTTCGCGCACGGCATGACGATCCTCGAGCTGAACGGCCGCTTCCCGCCCGACGCCGACCTCGACGCGGCGTGGCGCCGCGGCCTCGACGCGTTCCGGCAGCGCCCCTAGCGCAGCGCCGCGGCGAGCGGCTCCTCGACCACGGTCACGCGGCCGTCCTCGAGCTGGATCACCCGGTCCGCGATGCTGCGGAGGCGCTCGTCGTGCGAGACGACGACGGCGCCGCAGTGCTCGCGACGGGTGACCTCGCGCAGGAGCTCCATCACCTCGCGCCCGTGCGTCGAGTCGAGATTTGCGGTCGGCTCGTCCGCGAGGAGGAGCGGCGGCCGGTTCGCAAGCGCCCGCGCGAGCGCGACGCGCTGGCGCTCGCCGGCGGAGAGGCCATGCGCGGGGAAGTCGAGCCGGCCCTCGAGCCCCGCATCCTCGAGCAGGCTCCGGGCGCGCGACTCCGCCGCGGGCCCCTTGATGCCCGCGATGTTGAGCGCGACCTCGACGTTCTCCTTCGCGGTGAGCGACTCGAGCAGGTTGAACGTCTGGAAGACGAACCCGACGAGCGTGCGCCGGACGCGCGGCCGCTCGCGGGTCCGGAGCGCGGTCACGTCCAGGCCGTCGATGACGATCGTGCCGGCGGTCGGCCGGAGCAGGCAGCCGATCATCGTCAGGAGCGTCGTCTTTCCCGACCCCGACGGGCCCATCACGAGCGTGATCTCGCCGCGGTCCGCGTGCAGGTCGACGCCGGAGACCGCGACGACCTCGGTCCTGCCGGCGCCGAAGACCTTCGTCAGCCCGTCGACCACGAGAAGCGGCGGGCCGCTCATGCGCGGAACACCATCGCGGGGTCGATCCGGTTGATCCGCCGGACGGGGACGAACGACGCCACGACCGACATCACGATCGCGGCGCACAGGACCACGAGCGCGTCCGCCACGCGGAAGTCCGTCACGAACTCCGGCACGCGGCGCCCGACCAGGTCGGCGACCGCCGCCGAGAGCGCGATGCCGGCGACCGAGCCGGCGAGCCCGACGAGCAGGCTCTGCCAGACGACGATCCGGTAGACGAACGCGTCGGAGGCGCCGACCGCCTTGAGGACGGCGAAGTCGCGCGCCTTCTCCACGGTCGCCGTGTACGTCGTGAGGGCGATCACCGCGCCGCCGACGACGAAGCCGATCCCGACGAGCGCGGCGACGACGCTGAGGAAGCCGCTGCTGACGAGCCTGCTGAACGCGTGCGCGAAGTCGGCGCTCGTGTGCGCCTCCGAGCCCGGGACGGCGGCGGCGGCAGCGCGGCCCACGGCGGCGACGTCGGCGCCGGGCTTCGTGACGAGCAGGAAGTAGCTGACGCGACCCGGCTCGCCGAGCAGCGCCCGCGCGTCCACGGGGTTGAGGAACGCGAACTGCACGATCTTGTTCCCGCCGCTCGTGAGGCGGTCGACGACGAGCCGCCGTCCGAGGACGTTCAGCGCGTCGCCGGCGTGCACGCCGGCCTCCCCGGCGAGGACGCGGTCGATCACGACGTGCCCCGGCCGCGGGAAGTACGGCCAGGTCCAGCCGTGCGCCGCGACCACCGGCGGCGCCGCGATCGCCATCCCGTACGTGTCGAGCCGGCCGCCGCCCGTCGCGGGGAAGGCGAGATGCCGTGCGTACACCGGCAGCACCGCGGCGACCCCGGGCACGGCGCGGAGCCGGGCGGCGCCCGCCGCGGGCAGGAGCGAGGTCGAGTGGTACGGGTCGATCGTCCCCGACTGCGCGATCCAGACGTCGCCGGGCAGCTTCTCGTAGACGGAGCCGGTCCGGCTCCAGCCCCGGTAGAGGCTCACGACGATCAGGATCAGGAGCACCGCGAACGCGACGCCGCCGACCGACATCGCGAATCGGCCTTTCTCGGCGAACAGGTTCCTCCGCGCGACGGGAACCATGCATGCACGTTGCCTCTCCGGCCCGCAGCCGGCATCGGAGGAATCCCGCACCCGGCGCCCGTGATCTCCCCGCGGCGGAAGCGGCCGCCGTCTGCGAGAGTCCGAGGCAAGGAGGTCGCAACGGGCGAAGCATCCGTCATCGCAATCGACGTGCTCGACCAGCTCCTCGACGAGCTTCGGTCGGACGGCTACCGCGTGCTCGGCCCGACGGTCCGCGACGGCGCGATCGTCTACGACGACCTCGGCGCGGCGAGCGAGCTCCCGATCGGCTGGACGGACACCCAGGACGGCGGCACCTACCGGCTCGAGCGCCGCGCCGACGAGGCGCGGTTCGGCTACGCCGTCGGGCCGCACTCCTGGAAGCGGTTCCTCTTCCCGTCGCGCGTCCGCCTCTGGCGCGCCAAGCTGAACGGCGGCGCGCCGGAGATCGAGCAGGACGCGCCGGACGAACGGCTCGCGTTCGTCGGCGTGCGCGCGTGCGAGCTCCACGCGATCGAGATCCAGGACCGGGTCTTCCTCGGCGGCGTCCACGTGGACGACGACTACGCCGCCCGCCGCGAGGACACGTTCATCGTCGCCGTGAACTGCTTCGAGCCCGGCGGCACCTGCTTCTGCGTCTCGATGGACACCGGACCGCGCGCCGCCGGCGGGTACGACCTCGCGCTGACGGAGATCCTCGACGGCGAGCACCGTTTCCTCGCCGAGGCCGGGAGCGCGACCGGCGCCGCGGTGCTCGAACGGCTGCCGCGCCGCGCCGCGACGGACGCCGACGTCGCGCTCGCGGACGCGTCGATCGAGCGGGCGGAGGCGCGAATGGGCCGGACGATGGACGCGTTCGACCTCCGCGGCCTCCTCGCCGGGAACCTCGAGCACCCGCGCTGGGACGACGTCGCGAAGCGGTGTCTCTCCTGCGGCAACTGCACGGCCGTCTGCCCGACGTGCTTCTGCTCGGCGGTCGAGGACGAGCTCGACCTCGGCGGCGGCGTCGAGCGCTGGCGCGTGTGGGACACGTGCTTCTCGCTCGACTACGCGTACATCCACGGCGGCTCCGTCCGCCCGTCCGCCCGCTCGCGCTACCGGCAGTGGATGACGCACAAGCTCGGCACGTGGCACGACCAGTTCGGGAGCTCGGGGTGCGTCGGCTGCGGGCGCTGCATCACGTGGTGCCCGGTCGGGATCGACATCACGGAGGAGGTCGCCGCGATCAGGGCGACGGAGGAGGTGGAGAACGATGCTGCGCTCGCTTGAGAACGTGCTCGCGGAGGTGCCGCTCTTCGAAGGGCTCGACGACGCCGACCTCGAGCTGCTCGCGGGCTGCGCCGGGAACGCGCGCTTCGCGTCGGGCGACTACCTGTTCCGCGAGGGCGACCAGGCAGACGTGTTCTACGTGATCCGCCAGGGCGGCATCGCACTCGAGCTCTTCGTGCCGACGCGCGGCGCGGTGATCATCGACACGCTCGACGCGGGCGAGGTGCTCGGCTGGTCGTGGCTCTTCGCGCCGTACCGCTGGCACTTCGACGCGCGCGCCATCGGCGTCGTTCGCGCGACCGGCTTCGACGGCGCTTGCCTCCGCGACAAGTGCGGGGACGACCCCGCGTTCGGCTATCGCCTGATGGAGCGGTTCGCGCGGATCGCGATCGAGCGTCTGCAATCGACCCGGCTCCGGCTCCTCGACGTCTATGGCAGCGACGGCTCCAGCTGAGCTCCGGCCCGCGGCGATGGTCCCGCGGCCGTTCCGCGTCGCGACGCGCGCGCAGGACACGGCCGACACGTGGACCCTCACGCTCGAGCCCGCGGCCGGCGACGGCCCGTCGATCGCGCCGGGCCAGTTCATGATGGTGACGGCGTTCGGCATCGGCGAGGTGCCGATCTCCGTCAGCGGGCCGCCTGCGCGGCCCGGGCCGGTCGTCCTCACGGTGCGCGCGGTCGGCGCGGTGAGCCGCGCGATCTGCGCGGCGGAGCCGGGCCACGTGCTCGGCCTGCGCGGCCCGTTCGGGAACGCGTGGCCCGTCGACGCAGCTTCGGGCGACATCCTCGTCGTCGCGGGCGGGATCGGGCTCGCGCCGCTCCGGCCCGTCGTCCTTCGCGCGCTCGAGCGGCGCACGGAGCTCGGCGCCGTGTCGCTCGTGTACGGCGCGCGGACGCCGGCCGACCTCCTCTACGGCGACGAGCGCGAGGAGTGGGCGCGGTCGATCGAGGTCGCGGTCACGGTCGACTCCGCGGGCGCCGGCTGGACGGGTCACGTCGGCGTCGTGACGAAGCTCCTCGGCAGTGCGCATGTACGGCACGCGGAGACGAGCGCCTTCGTCTGCGGCCCGGAGATCATGATGCGCTTCACCGCGGAAGCGCTCGTCGAGGACGGCGTCGCACCCGAGCGGATCTTCCTCTCGATGGAGCGTCACATGGACTGCGGCGTCGGGCTCTGCGGCCACTGCCAGCTCGGCCCGACGCTGATCTGCCGCGACGGCCCGGTCTACTCGTACGCGGAGCTCGCAGGTCTGATGGAGGTGCGCGAGCTGTGAGCCCCAAGCCGAAGCTCGCCGTCTGGAAGTTCGCGTCGTGCGACGGCTGCCAGCTCTCGCTGCTCGACCTCGAGGACGACCTGCTCGCGATCGCGGGCGCCGTCGAGGTCGCGGAGTTCCGCGAGGCGACGAGCGGCGTCGTCGAGGGGCCGTACGACCTGTCGCTCGTCGAGGGCTCGATCACGACCGAGCACGACGCGGAGCGGATCCGGCAGGTCCGCGCCGCGTCGAAGGTGCTCGTCACCATCGGCGCGTGCGCGACGGCGGGCGGCGTGCAGGCGCTCCGCAACTTCGCGGACGTCGACGAGTTCGTCTCCGCCGTCTACGCGTCGCCGGAGTACATCTCGACGCTCGGCACGTCGACGCCGATCGCGGCGCACGTCCCGGTCGACTTCGAGCTGCACGGCTGCCCGATCAACAAGCACCAGCTGCGCGAGGTCGTCGTCTCGTTCCTCCACGGACGGAGGCCCGCGATCGCGTCGACGAGCGTGTGCACCGAGTGCAAGCGGCGCGGTCTCGTCTGCATCACGGTCGCGCACGGGACGCCGTGCCTCGGCCCCGTCACCCACGCGGGCTGCGGCGCGCTCTGCCCGGCGTACAACCGCGGCTGCTTCGGCTGCTTCGGGCCGATGGAGACGCCGAACACCGCGGCGCTCGTCCCGCTCCTCCGCAGCCAGGGCCTGACCGAGCGCGGGGTCGAGCGGGTCTTCGCGACCTTCAACGCGGCGGCCGAGCCGTTCCGGGAGGCGGCGACGGGTGGCTGAGCGGCGCACGATCCGGACCGACTACCTCGCGCGCGTCGAGGGCGAGGGCTCGATGACCGTGGTGCTCGAGAACGGCCGCGTCGATCACGTGGAGCTGCGGATCTTCGAGCCGCCGCGCTTCTTCGAGGCCCTGCTGCGCGGGCGCTCGTTCACCGAGGCGCCGGACATCACCGCGCGCATCTGCGGCATCTGCCCCGTCGCCTACCAGACGAGCGCGGTGAACGCGCTCGAGAGCCTCTGCGGCGCCGAGATCCCGGAGCCGGTCCGCATCCTCCGCCGCCTCCTCTACTGCGGCGAGTGGATCGAGAGCCACGCGCTCCACGTCTACATGCTCCACGCGCCGGACTTCCTCGGCTACGCCGGCGCGGTGGAGCTCGCGCAGGACGCGCCGGACATCGTGGCGCGCGGGCTCGCGCTGAAGAAGACGGGCAACGAGCTGATGGCGCTCGTCGGCGGCCGCGAGATCCACCCGATCAACGTGCGCGTCGGCGGGTTCTACCGTGCGCCGACGACGCGCGAGCTCCGCGCGCACGTCGAGCCGCTCGAGCGCGCGCGCGAGGCGGCGCTCGAGACGGTGCGCTGGGCGGCGGGCTTCGAGTTCCCGGAGCGCGAGGTCGAGTGCGACCTCGTCGCGCTCTCGCAGCCGGGCGAGTACGCGATCGAGCGCGGCCGGATCCGCTCGAGCGCCGGGCTCGACATCGCGCCCGCCGAGTACGACGAGCACTTCCGCGAGGAGCACGTCGAGCGCTCGACGGCGCTCCACTCGCGAACGAGCGACGGCGGCGTGTATCTCTGCGGCCCGCTCGCGCGCTACACGCTGAACCACGACGCGCTGTCGCCGCTCGCGCTCGAGGCGGCGCGCGAGGCGGGGCTCGGCCCGACCTGCCGCGACCCGTTCCGCAGCATCCTCGTCCGCGGCGTCGAGCTCGTCTACGCCTGCGACGAGGCGCTGCGGCTGATCGACATCTACGAGGAGCCGGACGCGCCCGCCGTCGAGGTGACGCCGGTCGCCGGCACCGGCTACGGCGCGAGCGAGGCGCCGCGCGGGCTCCTCTACCACCGCTACCGGATCGACGGCGAGGGCACGATCCTCGACGCGAAGATCGTCCCGCCGACGTCGCAGAACCAGGACGCGATCGAGGCCGACCTGCGCGACGTCGTCTCGCGCCACACCCATCTCGAGGACGACGGGCTGCGCCACCTCTGCGAGCAGACGATCCGCAACTACGACCCGTGCATCTCGTGCGCGACGCACTTCCTCACGCTCGAGGTCGAGCGCCGGTGAGCGGCCGGCGCGTCGTCGTCGGCGTCGGGAACCCGTACCGCGGGGACGACGGCGCCGGGCTCGCGGTCGCGGAGCGGCTGCGCGGCCGGCTGCCGGACGGGGTCGAGCTCGCGGAGTGCGCGGACGAGCCGACGAGGCTCCTCGACGCGTGGGACGGCGCGGACGCCGCGCTCGTCGTCGACGCCGTCGCATCCGGCGGCGAGCCCGGGACGGTGCACCGCTTCGACGCGAGCGCGGAGCCGATCCCGGCACGCGTCTTCCGCTCGTCGACGCACGCGTTCGGGATCGCCGAGGCGATCGAGCTCTCGCGCGCGCTCGGGACGCTGCCGCCGCGCATCGTGGTCTACGGGATCGAGGGAGCCGCCTTCACGGCCGGCGAAGGGCTGACGGTGCCGGTCGAGGCGGCCGTCGGCCGTGCGGCCGAGGCCGTCCTCGACGACATTCGAGACGAGGAGGAGCGGTGCACGAGCACGCCCTGATGGTCGACGTGATGCGGAAGATCGAAGAGGTCGCGCGTGAGGGCGGCGCCACCCGCGTGACGCGGGTCGACGTGCGGCTCGGCGCGCTGTCGCACTTCACGCCGGAGCATTTCCGCGAGCACTTCGAGGACGCCGCCCGCGGAACGATCGCCGAGGGCGCGAGCGTCGACGCGGTCGTCGACGCCGACCTCGCGTCGCCGCGCGCCCGCGATGTCGTCCTCGAGAGCCTGGAGGTGGAGTCCTGATGTGCGTCGGATCGATTGCGCTCCTCGAGGAGACGTGGGACGAGAACGGCGCGCCGGTCGGGCGCCTCTCGGACGGCTGCGTCGTCTCGCTGTCGTTCGTCCCGGACGCCGAGCCGGGCGCGCAGCTTCTCCTCCATCTCGGGATCCCGGTCGAGGTGCTCGCGCCCGAGGCCGCCCGCGACGCGCTCGAGCTGCGGGAGAGCGGACGATGAGCGCCCGCGCGACCGGCATCGCGCTCGCGTTCGTCGCGGCGCTCGTCAGCGGCGTCTCGATCTACGTCAACGGGCGCGCCGTGAAGCACTTCGGCGACGCGACGGTGTACACGACGGCGAAGAACGCCGTCGCGGGCGTGCTCCTCGTCGCGCTCGCGCTCGGGCTCGCCGCGCGCAGGCCGCGCGAGGCCGCCGGGCCGCCGCTCGAGCGGCGGCGCTGGCTCGCGCTCTTCGCCGTCGCGGTGATCGGCGGCAGCGTCCCCTTCGTCCTGTTCTTCGAGGGGCTCGCGCGCGCCGAGGCGACGCAGGCCGCGTTCATCCAGAAGACGCTCGTCGTCTGGGTCGCGCTCCTCGCGGTACCGCTTCTCGGCGAGCGCATCCGCGGGCCGCACGTGCTCGCGATCGCGCTCCTCATCGCGGGACAGGCATGGCTCGCGGGCCATCTCGGCCACGTCGCGTTCGGCGTGGGCGAGGCGATGATCCTCGCGGCGACGCTCCTCTGGTCGGTCGAGGTGATCATCGTGAAGCGGCTGCTCGGCCCGGCGCTGTCGCCGTCGACGCTCGCCGCCGCGCGGATGGGGCTCGGCACGGGCCTCCTCCTCGCGTGGCTCGCCGTCACCGGGAAGTTCGGCGAGCTCACCGGGCTCAGCGCCGAGCAGTGGCGCTGGGTGCTCCTGACCGGCCTCTTGCTGACGGCCTACGTCGCGGCGTGGTACGCGGCGCTCGCGCGCGCGCAGGCGGTCGACGTGACGGCGGTGCTCGTGTTCGGCGCGGTCGTCACCGCGGTGCTCGCGGGCGCGGTCGACGGCGCGACGCTGAACGCCGTGGGCACGATCCTGCTCGTCGCCGGCACGGCGGTCGCGGTGTGGGCCGCACTGCGCAGCCCGCGCGCGAAGGAGGCGCCCGCGTGACCGAGGCCGCGGGGCCGCTCCTCTTCGCACGGTACGCGTATCCGCCGAACGCACTCGGCCTCTGCGGCGCGGACGAGCCGCGCACGCTGCTCCAGTACGGCGACGCGCACGAGTCGGACGGGGGGCTCGCGGAGCTCGCGCGCACGTTCGAGGGCGCGTGGCCGTACCTCACGCTCATCGCCGACGCGAACGGGATCGCGGACCCGCTCGACCGGCGCGTCGTCGAGGCGTACTGGGTCGGGAACGGCCTGCTCGACCAGGTGCGCCCGGACGTTCTCGCGCGTCACGTCGACGACCGCTTCCGCGGGCGCCTCGGCCGCGCGCTCGAGACCGTCGCCGGCGCCGCGACCGCCGGCGCGGTGCCGCATCACTGCTTCCACGTGTTCGCCGTCTACCCGTGGCTCGGGCTGCTCCGCTCCGGCTCGGTGGACGAGCCGCTCCGCGTGCTCGACCGCTGCCGGATCACGCCCGCCGTCGTCCTCGGGGACCGGGACGACGACGTCGACGTCCGCCTGCGCCCGCTCCTCTGGGACGGGCACCGGCTCGCGCTCGGGGCCCCGGTCGTCCGCACCGCACGGTGGCGCGACGACGGGCTCGCGTTCGTGCGCCGCCCCCGGCCGGGCGACACGGTCTCGCTCCACTGGGACTTCGTCTGCGACGAGCTCGACCCCGAGGCCGCCCGGCGCCTGGAATGGGCGACCGTCCGCTCCCTCGCGGCCGTGAACGGCGCCGGCGCGGCCCTCCGGTAGCCCGAAAAGCGCTCTCCGGGCATCACGAGTTTCCCGCGCGGGGATCGTGGCGCGACCGGATGCCGGCGCAGGCGCCCGTGGCGACAGTGACTGCGACGAATCAAACGCGTCGTGACTTCCAGCGTGTCGGCCGGGCGAAAGGGGGGATCGCGATTACCGAGGCCTCGCTGAACGCAGTGACTCGAGGAAGGAAGGCATCATGAAACGCGCTTGGAAAGGCGCGGCGGTCATTCTCGGCCTCGCCCTTGCGGTCGGCGTCATCTCGATGACGGCCGCGGGAGCGAGCGCCAAGCCGCGAGCCTCGTATCCACGCAACCAGACGCTCATCACGAGCGGCTCGCAATGGGGCAACATCACCGGCACGAACCCGTACGTCGGCGGCGCCGCCACCGGCACGGTCGGGCTCCTGTACGAGACGCTGCTCCGCTACGACCCGTTGAAGGACGTCTACATCCCGTGGCTCGCGAGCAACGCGAGCTTCGTGGGGAACAAGTACGTCATCAACGTCCGTCCGGGGGTGAAGTGGACCGACGGCAAGCCGTTCACGGCCGCTGACGTCGCGTTCAACCTCAATCTCGCGAGGTTCAACACCTCGCCGTGGAACAACCTGTATCTGAACGTCCAACGGGTGGCCCCGAAGGGCAACACGGTGGTCGTGACGTTCAGGTCCACGCCGAACTTCGTGCAGTGGCAGAACGCGATGTACAACATGCCGATGGTCAGCCCGACGCAGGCGCGTCCGCTGATCACCGACGCGGCGAAGCTGACGACGTACAGCCCCGCCAACCCCGTCGGGACGGGCCCGTACAAGATCGACCCGGCCGGCTGGGATCCCACCACGCGTGTCGTGTACGTGAAGAACACGAACTGGTGGGCGGCGAAGCTCGGCGTCTCGCCGTCGCCGAAGCCGAAGTACATCATCGACCTCGTCAACACGAGCAACACGAACAGCCTGTCCGCGGTGCTCGCGGGCGTCGAGGACCTGAACAACAACTACCTGCCCGGCGTGCAGAACCTCGTCAAGCAGGGGAAGGTCCTGACGTACTACAAGAAGGCGCCGTACATGCTGTCCGCGAACACGGCCTGGCTCGAGCCGAACACGACGGTTGCGCCGCTCAACGACCCGGTGTTCCGCCGGGCGCTCGCGACGGCCGTCAACGTCAAGCAGATCGTGACCCAGGACTACGGCAACCTCGTCCTGGGCGCGAGCCCGTCCGGGCTCCTGCCGACGTGGTCGAAGTACATCGACAAGGCCGCGGTGCAGAAGTACGGCTTCACGTACAACACCGCGAAGGCCGTCGCGCTGCTGAAGGCGGCCGGCTACAAGCAGGACAGCTCCGGCTTCTTCACCAACAAGGACGGCTCGAAGATCGACCTCTCGATCGCGGTGCCGCAGGGCTGGTCGGACTGGGAGGCGGCGCGCGACATGATCGTCTCCTCCGCGAAGGCCGCCGGCATCAGGCTCACGACGAAGGTCGCGGACTACAACACCTGGCGGAGCGACCGGAACACCGGCGCGTTCGACCTGGTGATCGACAACAACTACCAGATCAGCGACAACCCGTGGACGTACTGGAACGGCATCTATCACCTGCCGATCCTCACGACGGGCGCGGGACAGACCAACTTCAACTTCGAGCGTTACAGCAACCAGACGGCGTGGTCGCTCGTCCAGCGGCTCGACAAGACGCCGCCCACGAACACCGCTGCGATCAAGGAGATCAACAGCAAGCTGCAGACGATTCTCATGCAGCAGATGCCGGTGATCCCGCTCTGGTACAACGGCCAGTGGGCGCAGTTCGTGTCGAAGTACTGGACGAACTGGCCGTCGTCGACGTCAACGCGCAGATACACGCCGATCATGTGGAACGGCTATCTGCAGATGACGGGCATCGACGTCATCACGCATCTCAGTCCTGCCGAGTGAACCACCGCTCGCCGTCGCCCCTCGCGAGAGGGGCGGCGGCGCCCGGGAGATGAGACCGTGCGCCGGTACTTCCTGAGAAAGATCGTCGTCTACACCGTGACCTTCATCGTCGCGGTGACGGTCGACTGGGCGATCCCGCACCTGATGCCGGGGAACCCGGTGCTGACGCTGATGGGACGGATCCAGATCCAGGACCCGCAGACGGCGCAGAACATGTACCACCACTACATGCGGGCGTTCAACCTCGACCTCCCGCTCTGGAAGCAGTACTGGTACTTCTGGGTGTCGCTCTTCCACGGCGACCTCGGGACGAGCATCGTCCAGTTCCCGGCGCCGGTCAGCTCGATCATCGTCCACGCCGTCCCGTACACGCTCGCGCTCCTGATCCCGGCGACGCTGCTCAGCTGGTACGCGGGGAACAAGGTCGGCGCGCTCGCGGCCCGCCGGAAGGTCCTCGACAACTCGGCGCTGCCGGTCGGCTACGCGCTGACCGCGACGCCGTACATGTGGCTCGCGATCATCCTCGTCTTCGTCTTCGCGGTCACCCTCGGCTGGTTCCCGGTCGGCTTCGCCTACGACCCGACCGCGGTGCGCGGCTTCACGTGGTCGTTCATCTCGAACCTCGCGTACCACTGGTTCCTGCCGTTCCTCTCGCTCTTCCTCGTCGCCTTCGGAGGCTGGGCGATCGGGATGCGGAACATGATCATCTACGAGCTCGAGTCCGACTACGCGCACTACCTCGAGTCGCTCGGCGCGCCGCAGAAGCTCGTCAGGAAGTACGCGTTCCGGAACGCGGTGCTGCCGCAGGTGACCGGCCTCGCGCTCGCACTCGGCGCGATCCTCGCCGGCGCGCTGGCCACGGAGATCGTCTTCTCGTATCCGGGGCTCGGCTACCAGATCTATCGCGCGATCACGAACGAGGACTACTTCGTGATCCAGGGGATCTTCCTCTTCATCATCATCGGCATCCTCGTCGCGAACTTCATCGTCGACATCGTCTACCTCGTCATCGACCCGCGGACGCGGGTCGGGATGGAGGGCGGCAGGACATGACGACCGCGCCGGTCGCCGGACCCGCCGACAGCGCTCCGCCGAGCGTGCCGGCGGCCGCGAAGCAGCTGACGACGACGCAGGAGACGCTCTACTTCGCGCTGCGGAACCGGAAGCTCGTCTTCGGCGCCTCGGTGACGATCGCGCTGCTCGCGTTCGCGATCGTCGGGCCGCTCATCGCGCGCCACGGCCCGCTCGACTACACGGGCCACCTCTCGTGGGCGCCGACGACGAGGTACGGCCACTGGTTCGGCACGACGCTGCTCGGCCAGGACGTCTTCGCACAGTTCGCGACCGGGCTCCGGCTCGCGTTCCTCGTCGGCGTCGTCGGCGGCGGCATCGCGGCCGTGATCGCGATGCTCATCGGCTTCACCGCCGGCTATCGCGGCGGCGCGCTCGACGAGTTCCTCAACATGATCACGAACATCGTGCTCGTGATCCCGACGTTCGCGCTGCTGCTCGTGATCGCGGCCTACCTGCAGGTGCGGAGCGTCCTCGTCGAGGCGGTCCTGATCGGGATCACGTCGTGGCCCTGGGCGGCGCGCGCCGTGCGCGCCCAGACGTTCTCGCTCGTCTCGCGCGACTTCGTCGACATGGCGCGCCTCAGCGGCAGGAGCCAGATGCAGATCATCTTCACGGAGATCGCGCCGAACATGAGCTCGTATCTCTTCATGATGTTCATCCTGCTCTTCGGCGGCGCCGTGCTCATCGCCGCGACGCTCGACTTCATCGGCCTCGGCCCGTCCGGGACGATCTCGCTCGGGATGATGATGCAGCTCTCGGTGCAGAACGCCGCGCTGCAACTGCACCTCTGGTGGTGGTTCCTCCCGCCCGGGATCGCGATCGCGATGCTCGTCGGCTCGCTCTACGTCATGAACGTCGGCCTCGACGAGGTGTTCAACCCGAGGCTGCGGGAGATGTGAGATGACGCTCGTCGTCGACGACCTCCGCACGTACTACCGGACGCTCGCGGGCGACGTCCGCGCGGTCGACGGGGCATCCTTCACGCTCGACGACGGCGAGATCATGGGCCTCGCCGGCGAGTCCGGGTGCGGGAAGTCGACGCTCGCGAAGGCGCTGATCCGCCTCGACACGCGGATGCGCTACATCGGCGGCCACGTCGTCCTCGACGGCGTGGAGCTGCCGATCTGGGACGACCGGCTCATGAACGAGCGCCGCTTCCGCGACGTCTCGATCGTCCCGCAGTACGCGATGAGCGCGATGACGCCGACGCGGAAGATCGGCCGGATGATCCGCGAGCTCCTCGAGTCCCGCGGGGTCGACGCGCACGCGCTCGAGCCCGAGCTGCAGCGCCGTCTCGAGCTCGTCGGCCTCCAGCCGAGCGTGCTCTCGCTCTACCCGATCGAGCTCTCGGGCGGGATGAAGCAGCGCGTCGTGATGGTCATCTCGACGCTCCTCGACCCGTCGCTGCTGATCGCGGACGAGATCACGTCCGCGCTCGACGTCTCGACGCAGAAGGCGGTCGCGGAGACGCTCGTCGAGTTCCGGGACCGCGGGTTCGTCAAGAGCGTGATCGTGATCACGCACGACCTCTCGATCCTCGCGCAGATCGCGGACTCGATCCTCGTGATGTACGCCGGCAAGCTCGTCGAGAAGGGCCCGACGAGCGCGATCGTCGACGAGCCGCTCCATCCGTACTCGCGCCTGCTCATCTCGTCGCTCCCGGAGGTCGGCGTGCGCTACGACGAGCAGAAGCTCGCGGGCATCCCGGGCCGCCCGCCGCAGCTCCTCGACCCGCCGCGCGGCTGCCGGTTCCACGACCGCTGCCCGCTCGCGACCGAGCGGTGCGCGAAGGACCCGCCGTTCGTCCGCGCGGGAGAGGACGGGCGGTTCGTCGCGTGCTGGGAGGCGCCGTGCTGACCCTTCGCGACGTCTCGAAGACGTACCGCGTCGGCGCGTTCGGCGGCGGCAGCCTGCGCGCGATCGACGAGGTCAGCTTCGACGTGCACCCGGGAGAGGTGGTCTCGCTCATCGGCGAGAGCGGCAGCGGCAAGACGACGATCGGCCGCATGATCCTCCGGCTCATCTCCGTCTCGTCGGGACGGATCGAGCTCGACGCCACCGACATCTCGACGCTGCACGGAGACAACCTCACGGCGTACTACCGCCGCGTGCAGGGCGTGTTCCAGGACCCGTTCAGCTCGTTCAACCCGATCTTCAAGGCCGATCGGGTCTTCCGCATGATGCGGGACACGTACCACCGCAACCTGCCGGCCGACGAGTGGCACGCGCGACTCGAGAACGCGCTCCAGGACGTCGCGCTCAACCCGCGGGACGTGCTCGGCAAGTACCCGCACCAGCTCAGCGGCGGCCAGCTGCAGCGCCTGCTCGTGGCGCGCGCGCTGCTGCTCGACATCGAGTACCTCGTGGCCGACGAGATCATCTCGATGCTCGACGCGTCGACGCGGATCGACGTGCTGAACCTGCTCGGCGACCTGAAGCAGCGCGGGCTCGGGATCGTGTTCATCACGCACGACCTCTCGCTCGGCAACTACATCAGCGACGCGACGGTGATCCTGCGGCGCGGCTCGATCGTCGAGATGGGAGAGACGGCGAAGGTCTTCGGCGACCCGCGGCACCCGTACACGCGAATGCTGCTCGCGGCCGTCCCGCAGCTCCATACGAAGTGGGCCGCCGACGGCGGCGACGCCGCCGCGCTCGAGAACGGCGCGACGGCGCTCGTCGAGGTCGACGCCGGGCACCTGGCCGCGATATGAGAGGAGCGACGATGGCGGGCGAGCTTCCTTCCGACTTCACCTGGGGCGTCGCGACGTCGGCGTACCAGATCGAGGGCGCCGTCCACGCGCACGGGCGCGGCGAGAGCATCTGGGACCGCTTCTGCCGGCAGCCGGGCCGCGTGCGCGCGGCCGAGAGCGGCGAGATCGCGTGCGACTTCTACCACCGCTACCCCGACGACATCGCGCTCATGCGGGAGCTCGGCGTCGACGCGTTCCGCTTCTCCGTGGCGTGGCCGCGCGTGATCCCCGACGGGACCGGGCCGGTCAACGAGGCCGGGCTCGACTTCTACGAGCGGCTCGTCGACGGGCTCCTCGAGGCGGGCATCGAGCCGTTCGTCAACCTCTTCCACTGGGATCTCCCCCAGCCCCTCGAGGACGCGGGCGGCTGGCCGGTGCGCGCGACCGCGGAGGCGTTCGTCGACTACGCGGAGACGGTCGCGACGCGGCTCGGCGACCGCGTCCGCCACTGGATCACGCACAACGAGCCGTACTGCACCGCGTGGCTCGGCTACGGGCTCGGGATCCACGCGCCCGGCCGCACGAGCGTCGGCGATGCGATCGCGGCGGCGCATCACGCGCTTCTCTCCCACGGCTGGACGGTCGAGGCGCTGCGGAGCGCCGCGCCGGGGTCCGCGGTCGGAACGGTGATCGACTACTGGCCCGCGTTCCCGGCGAGCGACGCGCCGGAGGACGCCGAGGCCGCACGCATCGCGGACGGCATCCGCAACCGCTGGTTCTTCGACCCGGTGCTTCGCGGCGAGTACCCGGCGGACGCAATGGAGCGGCTCGCTACGCACGCGCCGCCGGTGCGCGCCGGCGACATGGAGGCGATCGCCGCGCCGCTCGACTTCCTCGGCCTGAACAACTACTCGCGGATGTTCGTGCACGCCGATCCCGGCGGCGGCCTGCCGCCGACCGTGCGCGCCCCCGGCGGCGAGCTCACCGACATGGGCTGGGAGATCTACCCCGACGCGCTCTGCGAGGGCCTCGTCCGCCTGCACGAGGAGTACGACGCCCCGCCGCTGTACGTGAGCGAGAGCGGCGCCGCGTTCTCCGACGTCGTGACACACGACGGCGCCGTCCACGACCTCGAGCGGATCGCGTACCTCGACAGCTACATCGAGGCGATGACCCGCGCCGTCGAGCGCGGCGTCGACGTCCGCGGCTTCTTCGTCTGGTCGCTGCTCGACAACTTCGAGTGGTCGCTCGGGTACGCGAAGCGCTTCGGCCTCGTCTACGTCGACTACCCGACGCTCGAGCGGACGCCGAAGGACAGCTTCCACTGGTACCGCGAGCGCATCCGCGGCTCGCGCAGCGCGCTGCCGAGCACAACCGTCTCCGTCTCGCCCGACTGAAAGGAGCAGCACGCATGGACGTCACCACCGAGGCTTTCGAGCGCAGGGTGATCGAGCGTTCGCACGAGATTCCCGTCGTCGTCGATTTCTGGGCGGCCTGGTGCGGCCCGTGCCGGACGCTCGGCCCCGCGATCGAGGCCGAGGCCGGCAAGCGCGCAGGGCGGATGGAGCTCGTGAAGCTCGACGTCGACGCGGAGCCGGAGATCGCCGCACGCTACGGCATCCAGTCGATCCCGACCGTCGCCGTCTTCCGCGACGGCAAGGCGGTGACCGGCTTCATCGGCGCCTATCCGCCGGCGGCGATCGGCAGGTTCCTCGACGAGCAGGTGCTCGCCGCCGAGTAGCCGCGGCGAAACAGGAGTCCGCGGTCTCCCCGATGCCGGACCGGGCCGGTCGCGGCATGCTTGCTGCGAGAGGCGCCAGATGTGACCGGCCGAGGAGGTGAGCGATGGCCATCGCCTTCGCGGTACTCGCCGCCGGTGCCGCCGCGCTCGCGATCTCTGCGCTCGCCCGCGGGCATCGGTGGAGGCCCGGCTCGACCGGCGTGGCCGAGAGCACGAACGGGCACTGGGCGAAGCTCGCGGCGCTCGTCCTGCTCGGGCTCGGGATCGCGTTCTACCTCGTCTTCGCGGTCGGCGAGATTGCGGGAGGCGATCCGAGCGGCGTGCAGCATCTCCTTCCGGCCGCCGTCCTCGGCGGACTGTTCTGGCTCGGCTGGAGACGACCGCGCACCGCGGGCATCGTCCTGCTCGCGCTCGCAGTCCCGCTGGGCGCGGCCTACATCGCGGTTCTCGTCGTCCGCGACCTGCCGCTCACGTGGGCGCTCTGGATCGCGCTGCCGCCGGCGCTGACCGGATGGCTCTTCCTCCGCGCCGGCCGCGACGACCACGCGCATCGCTGACACTCGGCGGGACGGAGATCAGCGGCACAGCGCCGCGCGCAGCGCGTCGGCGAGGTCGTCCGGGTCGTCGCCGCGCCACGCGACGAAGCCGTCGGGTCGGACGAGCGACGCGCCGTCCGCGCCGATGCCGTACGCGTCGGCGACGTCGCGGGCGACGACGTGCACGTCGGCGTCGGACGTGTCGCGCCAGCGCTCTCCGTCCGGGCCGGCGAGGACGACGAAGTCCGTCCCGAAGAGGTCGAGCGTCGAGCGGTCGGGCCCGAGCTCGACGTGCGGCGCACGGAATCCGGGGCGGCCCGTCGGCGCGCGCGGGTCCTCCCACGTGTCGTCGTCCTCCGGCGCCGCGATCGCCGGCGAGCGGTAGCGGTAGCCGAGCTCGACCGCGGCCTCGTCGACGATCGGCTGGAGGTCGTCCTTGCCGAGCGACGGGTCGAGGCGCAGCACGTAGCGCGTGTACGCCTGCTCCGTCGTGAACGCGCCGACCGGTGAGCGCTCCGCGTCGTACGTCGACAGCAGCGCGTCCCCGGCGCGACCGCCGAGGACGTACGCAAGCTTCCACGCGAGGTCATACCCGTCCTGGATCCCACAGTTGCCGCCGAAGCCGCCGGTCGGCGGCATGACGTGCGCCGAGTCGCCCGCGAGGAAGATCCGCCCGTCCGCGAGCCGCTCCGCGTACTCCGCGGACGCCGACCAGCGCTGCACGTTCTCGATCTCGACCGCGATGCCGGGGTCGCCGAGCGCCTCGCGCACGTACGCGATGCACGTCGGCTCGCTCATGTCCTCGCCGATGCGCACCGACTTCGTCCCCGCGTCGTCGATCGTCGAGTTGACGACGAGGAATCCGGCCTGCATGTCGAGCGAGAACCGGAAGAACCCCTGGATGTGCGGGCCGAACACGTAGATGACGCTGAGGTTCCGGTCGCCCATCAGCCGGCTCACGTCGGCGCGGAAGTAGATCGTGATGCTGTCGGAGAAGCTGCCGTGGCCGAGGTTCGGGATCCCGAGCCGCTCGCGGATCGGGCTGTGCGCGCCGTCGGCCGCGACGAGGTACTGCGCGCGCACCGTCCGCTCCGGGCCGCCGTCACGCGACCGGACGACGGCCGTCACGCCGTCGTCGTCCTGCTCGACGGACACCGCTTCCGACGCGTACTCGATCCGCGCGCCGAGCCCTTCGGCCGCGCGCAGCAGGATCGGCTCGAGGCCGATCTGCGTGATGAAGATCCGCGACACCGGGCTGATGTGCTCGACGCCCTCGTTGATGAAGCGGAAGTACCAGTCGAGCTCCTTGCCGCCGAGGCTCTCGACGGAGACGATCGCGCCGTTCTGGACGAACTCCCTCGCGGCGGCCTCCTCGATCTCCGCCTGAAGGCCGGCGACGCGGTACGTCTCGATCGCGCGCTGGTTCACGAGCGCCGCGCGCGGATGGATCGCCGTGCCGCGGTGGCGCTCGAGCACGAGCGACGGCACGCCGAGCCGTCCGAGGAAGACCGCCGTCGACAGCCCGACGAGGCTCCCTCCGACGATCAGGACGGGAACGTCGGCGTCCGCCATCTCAGGAGAACGGCTTCGCGGTCATGTCGATCGCGATGAGGATCAGGAGCGCGGTGTCGAAGCGGAAGACCGCGAACAGCCGCTTCACGCGGCGGCCGACCTCCGGCGAGTCGGGCCCGGACTCCTGCGCGGCCTTGTCGATGCGGCCGAGCTCGGGGCCGACGAAGCCGACGCCGACGACCGTCGCGACGGCCCAGCCCGCGATCGCGAAGTCGATCCAGAACGAGCCCCAGCCGAGGTTCCCCTTCTCGATCATCGCCGCGCCGAACGCGAACGCGGCGAAGAGCGCGGGCGTGTAGACGCGCGTCCCGATCCACGCGCCCATCTTCCCGAGCTCGGCGAGCGCGCTCCCGTCGCGGCGCCGCTCGAACACGATCCCGAGCGTCGTCAGCGTGATGTCCCCCCCGACCCAGACGAGGATCGCCACGACGTGGAGCGCCTTGTAGACGTTGTACGAGTACGGCGCGTACCAGAGGAAGACGATCGAGACCGCGATCAGCACGATCCCCGCGAGGATGGTCGAGGTCGCCGTCCTGGCCGGGGCCTGCGCGTCTACCGCCTGGGAGGACTCCACCGCCGCCTGCACCTCCGGTCGCGTCTCGTGCCGCTGTACAGGACGCGGCGCGGCTTGACTCTAACACCGCGATTCGTTAATTCATACTGCACAGTGAGCGAACGTCATGACCCGCGTCCGGCCGTCGGGTTGATCGGGCTCGGCAACATGGGCACGGCGGTCGGAGAGCGTCTCCTCGACGCCGGCTACGACCTCGTGGTCTACAACCGGAGCCCGGGCCGCGCAGAGCCGCTCGCCGCGCGCGGAGCGGCCGTCGCCGAGAGCGTCGAGGCCCTCGCCGCGGGCGCCGACGTCGTCCTCACCTCCGTCTCCGACGACGACGCGCTCGAGGCCGTCGCCGCCGCCGTCGCCGCGGCCGCGCGCCCGGGGACCGTCCTCGCCGACCTCAGCACCGTGTCGCCCGGCGCCTCGGCGCGGGTCGCCGCGCTCGCGGACGCCGCGTCGCTCCTCTATCTCCGCGCCCCGGTCAGCGGCAACCCGAGCGTCGTCCGCGCCGGGAACCTGAGCTTCATCGTCTCGGGACCGGAGGCCGCGCTCGAGCGCGCCGAGCCGGTGCTGCTCGCGGTCGGGCCGACGATCCACCAGGTCGGGGACGGCGAGCAGGCGCGGATCGTCAAGCTCGCGATCAACCTCGTCATCGCCGGGCTCGCGCAGCTGATGGCGGAGGCGCTCGTGCTCGGCGAGGCGTCCGGCGTCTCCCGCGCGGCGCTGCTCGAGACGATGGGGAGCTCGGCCGCCGGCGCGCCGTTCGTGCGCTACAAGACGGAGCCGCTCCTCCGCGACGACTACTCGGCGACGTTCACGACGAGCCTGATGGAGAAGGACGTGGATCTCGTGCTCGACGCGGCCGAGGCGGCCGGCGTGCGCCTTCCGCTGGCGGGCGAGATCAAGGCGCTCGTACGATCGGCGATCGAGGCAGGCTACGGCGACGACGACTTCATGGCGCTCTTCCCGCATCTGCGGAACGCGTCGGATCGGGAGGTGCTGCGATGACGACGCACAGCAGGGTCGGCGGATCGCCCGACGCGACGCGGGCGGTGGACTGGGAGCAGCGGATCGACTTCCCGCAGCTCCGCCGGGACCGGCTCGACCGGGCGAAGGCGGCGCTCGAGGCGTCCGACCTCGGCGCGCTCCTCCTGTTCGACCCGAACAACATCCGCTACGTCACGAGCACGCACATCGGCGAGTGGGCGCGCGACAAGAACGCGCGCTTCGTGCTGCTCCCGCGCGGCGCCGACCCGATCCTCTGGGACTTCGGCTCGGCGGCCCGCCATCACCAGCTCTTCGCGCCGTGGCTCCCGCCGGAGAACTTCCGCGCCGGCGTCGCGCCGATGCGCGGGGCGATGCCGGTCGAGACCGGGATCCCGGACCGGCTCGGCGAGCGGATCGCGCACGAGATGCGCGAGCACGGCGTCGGCGGCGAGCCGCTCGGCGTCGACATGGCCGACCTCGTCACGATCGAGGCGCTGCAGCGCGCCGGCGTCCACGTCACGGACGGCTCGCGCGTCGTCCTCGAGGCGCGCAAGATCAAGACGCCGCAGGAGATCGCGCTCCTCGACCAGTCGGCCGGGCTCGTCGACGCGGTCTACGAGGAGATCTACCGGATGCTGCGGCCCGGCGTGTACGAGCACGAGATCGTCGCGCGCGCGCACCAGCTGCTGTTCGAGATGGGCTCGGAGCAGGTGGAGGCCGTCAACGCGGTCTCGGGCGACCGCTGCAACCCGCACCCGCACGTCTTCTCCGACCGGCTGCTGCGCCCGGGAGACCAGGCCTTCTTCGACATCATCCACTCGTTCATGGGCTACCGGACGTGCTACTACCGCACGTTCAACGTCGGCGGCGTCAGCGCGTCGCAGCTCGACGCGTACAGGCGGTGCCGCGAGTGGCTCGACGCGGCGATCGCGCTCGTCCGGCCGGGGATGACGACCGACCGGATCGCGGCGGTCTGGCCGACCGCGAAGGAGCTCGGGTTCGCCGACGAGGAGACGTGCTTCGGCCTCCAGTTCGGGCACGGCATCGGCGTCGGCCTCTACGAGCCGCCGATGATCTCGCGCGTGCACTCGCTCGAGCATCCCGTCGAGATCGAGGAGGGGATGGTGTTCGCGCTCGAGACGTACTGCGCCGCGACCGACGGCCGCTCCGCGGCGCGGATCGAGGAGGAGGTCGTCGTGACGGCGACCGGGTGCGACGTGATCACGCGCTTCCCGGCGGAGGAGCTGCTCGTCGCGGGACGGATCTACGTGCGCGGCGCGGATCTCGTCGCCGACGGCGACGCCGGCCGCCACGGCACCGCCGACGTGGTCGCCGCCTCGGCCGTGGTCGGGAACGGCGCCGACGCGTGAGCGGCGACTCGGGCACGCGGCAGCTTCCCGACGGGATGACGGCGTACCGGCTCGTGCGCCGGGAGGACGTCGAGCTCGTGGACGGCCTGCCGGGCCGTTCGAGCGGGCTCAGGGTCTGCCGCCTCGTCGGCGGCGCGCAGGGTGCGACGCACATGGCGCTCACGCTCGTGGCGCTCGACGCGGGCCACGTCGACGAGCACCTGCACTCGTTCGAGTCGGCGTTCTACGTGCTCGAGGGCGAGCCGACGATCTACCTCGACGGCTCCGGCGTGCGGCTCCAGCCGGGCGCGTGCGGCGCGATCCCGGTCGGCGTGCGCCACGCGTTCCGGTCGGAGAAGCCCGCGCTCTGGATCGAGATGGCCGCGCCGCGGCCGCGCACGGACGGGAGCGACACGTTCTTCCTCGGCGACGCGCCGAGCGCCGAGCCGCTGCCGCTCGACGTGCGCGACCCGCGCAACCGCAACCTCTTCCTGCTCTCGGACGGGCAGATGGACCTCGACGTCCTGAAGCGCGGCGCCGCGGTCGGCGCGCCGACCGTGTCGGCGAGCATGGCGACGGCCGTCCTCGCGTACAGCGGCATCGCGGTGAAGATGCTCGTCGACCAGCGGCTCGACGCGCAGCTCCTGACGATGTTCATGGTCGACTACCAGCCGGGCGCCGTCGCGCACCCGCACGACCATCCCTTC
This sequence comes from Gaiellaceae bacterium, assembly GCA_035506655.1. Lineage (GTDB taxonomy): Bacteria > Actinomycetota > Thermoleophilia > Gaiellales > Gaiellaceae > Palsa-739. The sequence goes on along the minus strand of DATJOZ010000066.1, from coordinate 25,161 downwards.
GAGGAGTCCTATTACATGCTCGAGGGCGAGGTCGACGTCGTCGCGAACGGCGACCGCTACACGCTCCGGCCGGGCGACGTGTTCTGGACCGCGGTCGGCTGCGTCCACGCGTTCTACGAGACGAAGGGTGGCCGCGTGCGCTGGCTCGAGACGTCCGCGCCCGGCCCGCCGAACCGCCACTCGTACCGGTTCGAGCGCGATTGGGAGTACCTCGCGGAGCGGATCGCGTGAGCGTCGGCTCGGGCGCGCGCGTGCTCGACGACGTCGAGCTGTACACGCGGATCTACCGCCAGATGCTCCTGATCCGCGGCTTCGAGGACCTCGTGCAGTCGCTCTTCCTCAAGGGCGAGGTCTACGGGACGACGCACCTCTACTCGGGCCAGGAGGCGGTCGCGACCGGCGTCGCGAGCCTGCTCGAGGAGCGCGACCGCGTCGCGGCGACGTACCGCGGCCACGGCCACGCGCTCGCGCTCGGCGTCGATCCGCAGGCGCTCCTCGACGAGATGCTCGGGCGCGAGACCGGCGTGAACGGCGGCCGCGCCGGCTCGATGAACGTGACGTCGCCGTCCGACCGGCTCATCGGGTCGTTCGGGATCGTCGGCGGCAGCATCGCGGCGGCGACCGGCGCGGCACTCGCGCTCTCGCGGACGACGGGCGGCGTCGCGGTCGCGTACTTCGGTGACGGCGCGATGAACCAGGGCTACGTCTTCGAGTGCATGAACTTCGCCAAGGTCCTCGACCTGCCGCTCGTGCTCGTGTGCGAGAACAACGGCTACGGCGAGTACACGCCGTTCCGCTCCGTCACCGCCGGCGAGATCCGCGCGCGCGCCGAGGTGATGGAGGTGCCGGCGGAGACGATCGACGGCATGAGCGTCTGGGTCGTGCGCGAGGCCGCGGCGCGCGCGATCGCGCACGCGCGCGCGGGCAACGGCCCGTCGTTCATCGAGGCGATCACGTACCGCTTCGTCGGGCACTCGCGCAGCGATCCCGGCGCGTACCGTCCCGAGGGCGAGCTCGACGAGTGGCGGAAGCGCGACCCGATCGTCGTCCTCCGCGCGCAGCTCGAGGAGGAAGGCGTCGACGCGGCAGCGCTCGACGGGATCGAGCGCGCGATGACCGACGAGCTCGAGCGGATGCGCGAGCAGGGTCTCGCGGCGCCGTTCCCGTCCGAGCTCCGCGCGACCGAGTTCAAGGACTGACGCGATGGCCGCCGAGCTGATCATGCCGAAGCTGTCCGACTCCGAGGCCGACGCGGTGATCGTCAAGTGGCTGAAGTCGCCGGGCGAGGCGTTCCGGCGCGGCGAGGGACTGATCGAGGTCGAGACGGACAAGGCGACGGTCGTCTACGACGCCGAGGCGGACGGGACACTCGAGACGATCCTCGTCGCCGAGGGCGAAGCCGCGGCGGTCGGGCAGCCGATCGCGGTGCTCGGCGGCGCGTCCGGCAAGCGGCCCGCCGCGACGAACGGCGCGCCGCCGCGGGTCGAGGCGCGGCCGAACGCGTCGCCGGTCGCGCGGCGGACCGCGCTCGAGCTCGGGCTCTCGCTGCACGGGATCGCGGGAACCGGCCCCGGCGGCCGGATCACGCGCGAGGACGTCGAGCGCGCGGCGGGCGACGGCGCAGCCGCGGCGCCCGCGCCGCAGGCAGCGGACGGCCGCGGCGAGGTGAGCGTCGTCGCGCTGACCCCGACGCAGGCGACGATCGCGCGCCGCATGTCCCTGTCGGCGACGACGATCCCGGTCTTCACCGTCTCGATCGACGCGAACGTGTCGCAGATCGTCGCGCTGCGGCAGACCGTCGAGAACCCGCCGTCGCTCAACGACTTCATCGTGAAGGCCGCCGCGCTGACCCTGCGCGAGTTCCCACGCTTCAACGCCTCGTGGGTCGACGGCGCGGTCCACTGCTTCTCGCGCGTCAACGTCGGCATCGCCGTCGCCACCGACGACGCGCTGCTCGTCCCCGTCGTGTTCGACGCCGACGCGAAGAAGCTCCCCGAGATCTCCGCCGAGACCCGGAGGCTCGCGGCTGCCGCCCGCGACCGGTCGATCCGGCCCGAGGAGCTGCGCGACGGCACGTTCACCGTCTCGAACCTCGGCATGTTCGGCGTGCGCTCCTTCACGGCGATCGTCGACCCGCCGCAGGTCGCGATCCTCGCCGTCGGCGGCGCGATCGACGACGCGATGACGCTGACGCTGAGCTGCGACCACCGCGTCGTGTACGGCGCCGACGGCGCACGGTTCCTGTCCCGACTCCGCGAGCTGCTCGAGCAGCCGCTCGTCCTTGCCGTCTGATGGCGCCGATCCCGTTCCGCACCGCGATCCGCGACGCGCTCGACGAGGAGCTCGCGGCCGACGAGCGCGTGATCCTCTTCGGCGAGGACATCGCCGTCGCCGGCGGCGTGTTCGCGACGACGCCGGGCCTCTACGAGAAATACGGCGAGAAGCGCGTGTTCGACACGCCGATCTCGGAGCTCGCCATGAGCGGCGCCGCGTTCGGCTCCGCCGTGAACGGGCTGCGGCCGGTGATCGAGATCATGTTCGGCGACTTCCTCACGCTCGCGATGGACATGCTCGTGAACCAGGCGTCGAAGTACTGGTTCATGACGGGCGAGCAGGTGAGCGTGCCCCTCGTGATCCGGTCGGTCGTCGGCGCCGGCGGCCGCTTCGGCGGCATCCACTCGCAGATGCCCGCGTCGTGGTTCATGGGCGTCCCCGGCCTGAAGATCGTCGCGCCGTCGAACCCGGCGGACGCGAAGGCGCTCCTGAAGGCGGCGATCCGGGACGACAACCCCGTCCTCTTCTTCGAGCACAAGCGGCTCTACGGGCTCGAGGGCGACGTGGACGGAAGCGTCGGCCGGCTCGGCGAGGCGGCGGTCGTCCGCGAGGGATCGGACGTCACGCTCGTGACCGCGATGAACAGCGTCCACCATGCGCTCGAGGCCGCCGAGACGCTCGCGAGCGACGGCATCTCGGTCGAGGTGATCGACCTGCGCACGCTGCGTCCGATCGACGTCGACACGATCGTCGCGTCGGTTCGCAGGACGAACCGCGTCGTCGTCGTCGAGGAGGGCCCGCTCACCGGCGGCTGGGCCGGAGAGGTGCTCGCGTGCGTCACCGAGCAGGCGCTCGGCTACCTCGACGACGCGTGGCGGATCGCGACGCCGAACACGCCGATCCCGTACAGCCCGCCGCTCGAGGACGGATTCCTCCCGGGACCGGACCGGATCGTCACCGAGATCCGGAGACGGCTACGGTAAGAGTCGTGGCGGCGACCGATCGCACCTTCGAGCCCTCCAAGGTCGGCAGCCGGCTCCGGCAGGAGCGGGAGCGGCGGAAGATCAGCCTGCGCGAGCTCGCGCGCCGCGTCGGCGTGTCGCCGAGCCTCGTCTCGCAGATCGAGCTCGACCGCGTCAACCCGTCGGTGAGCACGCTCTACGCGCTCGTCACCGAGCTCGGGATGACGATGGGCGACGTCTTCGGCGACACCGCGCAGCCGACGCCGCGCGCCGTGCGCGGGCAGGACGACGGCGACGGCCTCGTCGCGCGCGAGGGCTCGCGCCGCCTCGTCAACCTCGCATCCGGCGTGCGCTGGGAGCGGCTGACGCCGCACAGCGACCCGGAGGTCGAGTTCCTGTACGTCGTCTATCCCGTCGGCGCCGAGTCGTGCCCGGAGGACGCGCTCGTCACGCACAGCGGCCGAGAGTACGGCTACGTCTCGAGCGGCACCCTCGGCGTCCGCGTCGGCTTCGACGAGTACGAGCTCGGGCCCGGCACGTCGATCGCCTTCGACTCGTCGTCGCCGCACCGCCTGTGGGCGATCGGCGACGAGCCGGTCCACGCGATCTGGGTCGTGATCGGCCGCGCGGCCGATCCGCGTGTGAGCTGAGCTAGGCCGACGGCCGGGCGTGGACGGTGTCGTGGAGGAGCATGCACCGAATCGCCCAGAACCCGGGACGCGGTTCGGGGAGTTCCTGCCGGGCCCGCAGGAAACCGATCACCATCACGGCGGCCGCGGCGAGCCAGAAGATCACCCCGACGGCCAAGACCCATGGCGTCGATCCCGACGCCATCACGACGAGACCGACGGCGGCGACCACCAAAGCCAGGTATCCCACACGAAGGGCCCAGACGGCCATCCGCCAGTATCCGTTGTGCTGAAGCTCTGCCGGTTCGTCGATGCGACGGATTGTAGGAGGCGCCGCCTCGCTAGCCGGTCGACGCCTCGGCCGGCTCCACGCGGCGGCGCGAGCCGCGGAACCGCGCGACGAGGACGGGTGACTGGTAGAGCAGGAGCGCGAGCAGGATCAGCGCGCCGATCGCCATGTCCGCGTACTCGGTCGGCTGCTGGAAGAGCGGGAGGATGTTGTCGATCTCGGTGAGGAAGAACGCGGCGAGGAGCGTCCCGACGAACGACCCGCGCCCGCCGGCGAGGCTCGCGCCGCCGAGGACGGCGGCCGCGATGCTCTCGAGCGCCTGATTGCCGATGATCGGCGAGCCGATCTGCACCTCGGCCGCGAGGTAGAAGCCGCCGATCGTCGCCAGCACCGAGCAGACGACGAACGCGAGGACGATCGTGCGCCCGGTGGACATCCCGAGCCGGCGCGACGACGTCTCGTCGAGCCCGACCGCGCGCAGGCCGAGGCCGGTGCGCGACCGGTAGAGGCCGAGGTCGCCGAGCACGGCGAGCAGCACGACGCCGACGAACGCGATCGGGACGAAGCCCCAGGCGGACGTGAGCGCCGAGGTCACGTCGGTGTTGATCGGGCCCGTCGGATACCCGCGGAGCCACAGCGACGCGCCCTCGAGGATGCTGAGCGTGCCGAGCGTCGCCACGATCGACGGCAGCTTCAGCCCGCGGATCAGGAACGCGTTGAAGAGCCCCGTCGCAATCCCGATGCCGACGAGCGCGAGCACGCCCGGCACGATCGCGGCTCCGGACGTCGTCGGCGTAAGCGTGAACGATGCAGCGACGACGACCATCGTCATCAGCGCGGCGACGGAGACGTCGAAGCCGCCGACGAGGAGCGCGACGGCCTGCCCGAGCGAGACGAGGATCAGCGGCATCGCCTCGAGCAGCAGCGCGTTGAGGTTCTCCCGGCTGAGGAACGCGGACTGGCGTGCGGCCGTGTACGCGCCGAGCGCGACGATCAGCACCAGCATCAGGCCGAGCGGCAGCATGCTCCGCCTCATGTGCCCCTCCCGGCGCGCGCGCCGACGATCGCCTCGACGATCCGCCGCTCGCCGAGCTCGTGGCGCGGGATCTCCTCGACGATCCGGCCGCGCGACATCACGACGACCCGGTCGCACAGACCGGAGAGCTCGAGCGGGTCGCTCGACTTCACGACGGTCGCGACGCCCTCCTCCGCCTTCCCACGCAGCGCCTCGTAGATGTCGAAGCGCGCGCCGACGTCGACGCCCTGTGTCGGCTCCTCGGCGAGGATCACCTTCACGTCGCCGCGCAGGAACGAGCTGATGAGCGACACCTTCTGCTGGTTCCCGCCGGAGAGCGACTGGACGGGCTGCTCGCTCGACGCCATGCGCACGCGCAGCCGCTCGACGAGCTCGGCCATCGCCTGCCGCTCGCGGCTGCGCCGGACGACGCCGAGGCGTGCGAGCCGCCGGAGGATCTGCATGGTCGCGTTCGCGCGCACGCTCAGGACGGGGAAGAGCGCCTCGCCCTTCCGGTCGCCGCTCAGCAGGACGACGCCGGCGCGGAGCGATCCCGCCGGCGTGCGCAGGTCGATCCGAGCACCGCCGCACGACGCGGTCCCGGTCGCGTGCTCGGCGCCCGCGAGCGCGCGCAGCAACGGCACCTGGCCGTTGCCCTCCGCGCCCGCGATCCCGAGGATCTCGCCCTTCCGGACCTCGAGGTCGACCGGCCCGAAGCGCTCGCCCTGCAGTCCGGAGACGGCGAGCACGACCTCGGCGTCCGCGGGCAGCGGGCTCCGCTCGGGGAACGCGACCTTCAGCGGGCGCCCGATCATCAGCGCGACGATCGCGTCCTCGTCGACCGACGCCGCCTCGAACGTCCCCTGCCCGACGCCGTCGCGGAGCACGGTCACGCGGTCGGCGACCGCGAGCACCTCCGGCAGGCGGTGGCTGACGTAGACGATGCCGACGCCCGCCTTCGCCTGCTCGAGCACGAGCGCGTGGAGCTGCTCGACGGCGTCCGGCCCGAGCGCCGTCGTCGGCTCGTCGAGGAGCAGCACCTTCGGTCGCGTCAGCAGCGCCTTCGCGACCTCGAGCAGCTGCCGCTCGGCGAGCGAGAGCGCGCCGGTGACCGCGGCGACGGGGACGTCGACCTTGAACCGCGCGAGCGTCTCCTCCGCCCAGCTCTGCATCTGCCCGTACGGCGGACGCTCGTCGGCCGGCGCGGCGAGGTACACGTTCTCGGCCACGGAGAGGTCGAGCACGTGGGAGTAGTCCTGGTAGGCGATGCCGAGCCCGAGCCGGCGCGCCGCGGCGGGCGAGTGGCGGTCGAGGCGCGTCCCGCCGATCTCGACGGTTCCCTCGTCGGGCGCGCGGAAGCCGCTCGCGATCCCGAGCAATGTCGACTTCCCGGACCCGTTCTCCCCGACGAGTGCGTGGATCTCGCCGGCGCGGCAGTCGACGCTGACGTCCTGGAGGGCTTGCACCGCTCCGAACGTCTTCGACAGCCCGCGGGCGCGCAGCACGACGGGGGTCACGGGCCCGGGATTCGACATTGCGTGTGTCAGTTTCTCGTGGCGGCTCCTATGGGTACATCTTGTGCAGCAGGCTGAGCGGGATGAGCGAGGTCCCCGACGCCGTCGGCGGGTACCCCTTGAGGCACATGCTCCGCTTCGACTGCTGCTGGAGCTGGATCGGGAACACGATCGTCGGCGGGATCTTCGCGCCCTGCAGCTTCATCATGTCCGCCGTCAGAGCGACGCGGATCTGCGCGTTCCCCGCCGAGTAGTAGTAGATCTTGAGCTTCGGATCCTTCAGCTTGTCGGCGAGGCAGCCCATGTTCGCCTCGTCGGTCCGGTACGTGAACACGCCCTGGTACGGGATGTTCGCGGCCTGGTACGCGGCGTAGCCGCCCTGCGACATGAAGAGCGCGTCCTCGTAGCTGAGGCCGGCGAGGTCAGGCGTCTTCGCGAGGATGCCCGAGACGATGCCCTGCACCTTCGACGGGTCCCAGTTCGTCGGCTCGTTCGCGACGACCTTGATGTTGGGGTTGAGCGCGGCCTGCTCGCACTTCTGCCAGCTCGTCGACAGCGGGTTGCCGGGGAAGCCGCCGAGGAACGCGATGTTGCCGGACTTCACCTGCGTGTTCATGACGCCGGCGAACGCCTTGCCGAGCTTGCACGTGTCCTCGCCGACCACGGTCGTGTAGTTCGTGCCCGGCCCGGTGACGTAGCCCCAGGCGTACGTCGAGACGGGGATGCCCGCCTTCGTCGCCTGCTGGAACACCGGCAGCATCGCGTCGCCGAAGTCGGGGTACGTCACGATCGCGCTCACGTGCTGCGCGATCATCGACTTGAAGTCCGCGATCGCCTGGTTCAGGTCGGAGTGGGCGCTCCGGTAGATGATCTTGCCGATCGACGGATACGTGAGCGCGTCGAGGATGAACTCCATCTTCGACATCTGGCGGTACGTGTTCTCGCCGAAGCCCTCGACGTACGCGACGGTGTACTTGCCGCCCGTGCCGGTGCTGCAGCCGTTGTTCTTCCAGCACTGGAGCGCGAGCGTGTAGTTGACGGTCTTCGTCGAGCGTCCGTAGGCGGCCAGCGAGATGTCGCGCGCCGTCTTGTTCGACGGCAGCAGGTTGGCTTGGAACAGCGCGTGCTGAAGCGTGGGCGACGGCGCGGTGTAGCTCTCGCCGTACCCCCCGCCGCTTCCGATCGTCGTACCACCGGAGCCGACCCAGCCCGAGGGGCCGGTGACGCCGGCGCTTGAGTGCCTCCCGCCTGCGGTGCCGCTTGCTGCGGCGACGAGCGCGACCGTTGCGGCGGCTGCGAAGAGCAGCACCGCGACCATCTGGCGCCTCCGTCTCATCTGTGCCTCCTTCCGTCTGTCCATCGTTTCCCTCCTTCTGCCGTCTATCCCGTTCCGGCCTCGTGGGCAGGCGGCGTGACAAGTCGCGTGGTCCAGGCAAGTGCGGCGGCGATGCGGTCGCCGGAGACGACCATCCCCGCGATGATCGCGATGCCGAAGACGATGTACTGCATCGCCGTCGACAGTCCCATGATCACGAGCATCTGCGTCAGCAGCGTGAGTGCGAGCGCCGCGACCCAGGTCGAGGTCGCGCTCGCGAGCCCGCCCGAGAGCGACGCGCCGGCGATCACGACCGCCGCGATCGGAGCGAGCAGGTATCCGGAGCCGAACGCGGGGTCGATGCTGATGCGCACGCCCGCGAGCAGCACGCCGCCGACGGCGTAGAGCGTTCCCGCCGCGGTGTACGCGAGGACGACGTTCGTCCGCACGTTCAGGCCCGCGATCCACGCGCCCCTCGGGTTCGCCCCGACGGCGAGGAAGCGCCGGCCCGTGACCGTGTAGCGGAGGACCAGCGCGACGACGATCGTGATCGCGAGGCCCATCCAGAAGACGCTCGAGATCCCGAGCGGCTTCGCGGTCGCCCAGTGCGCGAGCCCGGCCGGGACGTCCGGCCGGTTCGTCACGACGTCGCGCGAGTACTTGCTGCTCCACGCGAGGACGATCTGGCCGACGGCCAGCGTGACGATCAGCGGGTTGAGCCTCATCACCCCGACGAGGATGCCGTTGACGAGCCCGACGAGCACACCCACGCCGAGTGCGACGAGGATCGCGGCCGGAAGATTGTGATTCGCGCCCGCTCCGATCCCCGCGATGAGGTTCCCGGCCGCGGAGATCACCCCGGGCGTCGAGAGGTCGATCCCGCCCTGGAGGACGACGAGCATCTGCCCGAGCGACGCGATCGCGAGGACCGTCGCGTACGGCAGGACGTACGACCACGAGGTGTGCCCGAGGGCGTCCGGCGCGAAGATCGCCGCGATGACGAGGAGCGCGAGCATCGCCAGCCAGACGGGGAGGAAGCGCGCCGCGAGCGCAGCGCTCGACGCGAGCCGTCGTGCGGGAGCAGCAGGACTGGCCGCGACCACAGGACATTCTGAACAGGTCGAGCGAACAGTGTCAATGATGGCTGGACGGACGCGCGGTCGCCGTTGACGGCCCGGCCGGGAACCGTTTATGGTCGCTGTACATCCGGCAGAGAACCAAGGAGTTGCCATGAGCTCGCAGCGGCTTCTGTTCCGCAACGGCTTCGTCGTCTCGATGGACCCCGGCGTCGGAGAGATCCCGAACGGCGAGGTGCTCGTCGAGGACGGCAAGATCGTCGACGTCGGCCGCGACCTCGGGGTCTCGGACGCGGAGACGATCGACGCGACCGGGATGATCGTGATGCCCGGCTTCGTCGACACGCACCGGCACACGTGGCAGACGCCCGTCCGGGGCGTCCTTCCCTCCTGCACCCTCGACCACTACTTCGCGGTCATGCTCGGCCAGGTCGGCGGGTTCTACCGCCCCGAGGACGTGCACATCGGCGACTACGCCGGCGCGCTCGAGGCGCTGAACGGCGGCGTCACGACGCTGCTCGACTGGTCGCACATCAGCAACACGCCCGACCACTCCGACGCGGCGATCCAGGGCCTGAAGGACGCGGGCATCCGCGCCGTCTACGCCCACGGCATGCCGACGGGCGGCGAGTGGTGGATGTACAGCGAGCTGAACCATCCCGAGGACATCCGCCGGATCCGCGACACGTACTTCTCGTCCGACGACGGCCTGCTGACCCTCGCGCTGGCGGCGCGCCAGCCGGGCAACGTCACGCCCGACGTCGCGAAGCACGACTGGGCGCTCGCGCGCGAGCTCGGGATCCTGATCAGCGTGCACGTCGGGATGCGGCTCCACACGCTCCACTACGAGCCGGTGAAGGACATGCACGACCTCGGGCTGATGGGCCCGGACGTCTGCTACATCCACATGACCGACCTCACCGACCAGGAGCTCGACTGGATCGCGGAGACCGGCGGGAAGGCGTCGATCGCGCCGTACGTCGAGATGCTGATGGGCCACGGCCCGCCGCCGACCGGGAAGATGCTCGCCCGCGGCGTCCGCCCGTCGCTCAGCGTCGACGTCGTCTCGAGCGTCCCCGGCGAGATGTTCTCGCAGATGCGGACCGCGCTCGCGTACGACCGGATCCTCGAGTTCACCGACACGCCGGACATCGCGTTCGCGCCCAAGCTCACGCACAACGACGTGCTCGAGTTCGCGACGATCGACGGCGCCCGCTCGATCATGCTCGACGAGAAGGTCGGGTCGCTCACGCCGGGCAAACAGGCGGACATCGTCCTGCTGCAGACGAACGCGATCAACACGGCGCCGGTGCTCGACCCGAAGGCGACGATCGTCACCTTCGCCGACACGTCGAACGTCGACTCGGTGTTCGTCGCCGGCAACGCGGTCAAGCGCAACGGCCAGCTCCTCGGCGTCGACATGAAGTCGGTCATCTCGAAGCTCGAGGAGTCGCGGAACTCGATCCTCGGCCAGGGCGGGCTCCTGCCCGACTGGGCCGCGGAGACGGCCGGAGCGCACGCGCACTGAGCGTCGTCGTCGTCGGAGGGACGAAGGGCCTCGGCCGCGAGGTCGCGCAGCTCTACGCGGACCGGGGCTCCGACGTCGTGATCACCGGACGCGACACGGCCGGGGCCGAGGCGGTCGCCGCCGAGATCGGCGGCGCGACGCACGGCCTCGGCCTCGACCTCGCCGAGCCGGAGACGATCGCCGGCGCGCTCGCGGACGTCCGCGACGTCGAGCACCTCGTCCTCGCGGCGATCGAGCGCGACACGAACACGGTGAAGGACTACGACGTCGCCGCCGCGATGCGGCTCGTGACCCTGAAGCTCGTCGGCTACACCGAGGTGATCCACACGCTGCTGCCGCGGCTTCGGGACGACGCGTCGATCCTCATCTTCGGCGGCCTCGCGCGCGACCGGCCGTATCCCGGCTCGACGACCGTGACGACCGTGAACGGCGGCGTGACGAGCCTCGTGCGCACGCTCGTGATCGAGCTCGCGCCGAGGCGCGTGAACGCGCTCCATCCGGCGATCGTCGGCGACAGCCCGCAGTGGAAGGACATGCCGCAGGAGCGCTACGACGCGCTCGTCCAGCGCACGCCGACGGGCCGGCTCGTGACGATGGCGGAGGTCGTCGACGCGTGCCGCTTCCTCCTCGAGAACGGTGCCGTCAACGGCGTCAACCTCGCCGTCGACGGCGGCTGGCTCTGCATGTGAGCCGAGCCGGAGCCGCGGCTGCACTCCGCAGCTCGGGCTCCCTGTGCGATCGTTCGGCCGTGGCGATTCTCCTCTCCTTCCTCGTCTCCCTGGCGGTGAACGCGGCCTTCTTCGCGATCGCGGCGGCCCGCAGGACCGACGTCGTCACCGACCTCTCGTACAGCCTCTCGTTCGCGGTGCTCGCGCTCGCGCTGCCCTTCGTGGGCGCGCGCGAGCCGGTGCAGCTGGTCGCTTCGCTCCTCGTCCTCGTGTGGGCGGTCCGCCTGGGCGGCTACCTGTTTCGCCGCATCCTCCGGATCAAGGTCGATCACCGCTTCGACGAGATGCGGGACAAGCCGCTTCGCTTCGCCCGTTTCTGGCTGCTGCAGGCGATCTCGGTCGCGGTGATCATGCTGCCGGTCTCGTACCTCCTCGGCCGGAACGCCGTTCCCGGCTTCGGAGCCTGGGCGATTGCGGGCATCGTCGTCTGGTCGATCGGACTCGTGATCGAGGCGGTGGCCGACGCCCAGAAGTCGGCCTTCAAGGAGAGAAGCGAGAACCGCGGACGCTTCATCGACAACGGTCTCTGGAGGTACTCCCGCCACCCGAACTACTTCGGCGAGATGCTCGTCTGGTGGGGGTTGTTCGTCTACGCCGTGCCCTTCCTGCACGGCGCGGCCTTCGCCGTGGTGATCGGGCCCGTGTTCATCACCGTGCTGCTGCTCTTCGTGAGCGGGATACCGCTGCTCGAGCGAAGCGCGGAGGCGAAGTACGGCGACGATCCCGCATACCGCGAGTACAGGCGGCGGACGAGCATTCTCGTGCCGCTTCCGCCCCGCAGGTAGCGCGGAAGGGGCTCGCCGCTACTCCGCCATCGTCGCGACGGCGACCGCTCCGCGTCCGGCGTTCAGCGCGACGATCGGGGAGATCTCCTCGACGAAGAGCGGCGGAAACCCGAGCGCGCGCTCGAGCCGTGCGGCCAGGTCGCTCGCGGCATCGAGGTCGTGCCCGTGCACGACCGCGTAGCAGCGAAGCGGGCTCTCGGCGTGCTTGCGCGCGACCATCTCGACGATCTTCCGTACGTTCCGGTTCACGCTGAAGGCCTTGCCGTAGAGGATCGACTTGCCGTCGGCGTCCAGCGAGACGATCGGCTTCAGGTTGAGAGCCCTGCCGAGCGCTCCCGCCACCGGCCTCACTCGTCCGCCCCTGACCATGTACTTGAGCGTGCGCACGCTGACGAGGATGTCCGCCTTGCGCGCGTAGGTCTCGATCTCGTCGACGATCTCGTCCCTGCTCCTGCCGGCCGCAACCGCCTCGGCGGCCCGCAGGACGATGAGGCCGAGCGAGGCGGAGAGATGGTGGGAGTCGAGAACCGAGATCTTCGCGGCGCACGGAAGCGCGGCCGCCGCCCGCGCGCCGGCCGCGGCCGTCCCGCTCAGCTGCCCCGACGTGTGGATCGCGATGATCGAGTCGTAGTAGGTCGAGAGGTACGAGAAGAGGCGCGCGAAGAGGTCGCCCGAGGGCTGCGACGAGGATGGAAACTGCCGCGCGTGGTCGGCCAGATCGAAGAACAGCTTCGGGTCGATCGTCAGCCCGTCGAGGTACTCGCGCTCGTCGATCCGCAGGTGGAGCGGAACGACCTGGATCTGATGGCGGTCGAGCAGGTCGCGCGGCAGGTCGCAGACCGAGTCGGTGACGATCGCGATCGGGTGCTTGCGCGCATGGGCGACCTCGTACTGCAGCCGCATGTCGTCGACCTTCTGCTGGACGACGCGGCCCGCCGCCGCGAGCGAGCCGAATACCGCTGCAGGCTCGTCGGTGTGGATGTGGATGCGCGATCGCCGCTCGCCGCCGGCGACGATGAGGCTGTCCCCGAGGGGATCGAGCTCTCGGCGGAGCGCGTCGTGGTCGATCGCCTCGCCCGATACGAGCGCCTCCGCGCAGTACCGGAAGTGAACGCCGCCGCTCTCGTGGAGGTCGAGCTCGTCGCCGAGTGAGGCGTCGTGGACGGAGCCTTTGCGTAACGGCGGTGGCTCCGTGACGCTGCCGTTGACGAATCGCTCCGCGCCGCCCATGAACTCGACGAAGCCACTCGCGCCCGCGTCGGCGACGCCGGCGGCTTTCAGCTCCGGGAGCGTCTCCCGCGTCCGCTCGAGCGACTCCGCGAGCGTCGGCGCAGCCTTGTGCAGCAGCTCGCCGATCGACGTCGCGGAGTCGACCTCGCGGCGGAGCGCCTCCGACCAGGCTCGCATCACCGAGAGGATCGTTCCCTCCCTCGGATGGGCAACCGCCTCGTACGCGCGCCGCCACGCGAGCTCGGCCGCGTCGGCGAACCCGTCCTTCGACACCTGCGACGCGTCGTGCAGCCTCTCCGAGAGCCCGCCCAGGTACTGCGCGAAGATGATGCCCGAGTTCCCGCGCGCCCCCACGAGCGCCGCGTCCGCGATCGAGGCGAGCGTCTCCCCCGCCGACTCCGAGACGCGCGCACACTCGAGGGCGTACTCGAGCGTGACGACGACGTTCGTGCCGGTGTCGCCGTCCGGCACCGGGAAGACGTTGATGCGGTTCAGGTGGTCGCGCTTGCGCTGGACCCCGTCGAGCCCCGAGGAGAACGCCCGGTAGAGCTGCTCCCCGTCCAGGCCGCCGGCCGCCGCGCTCACATTCCCCACAGTGGTGGGGAGATTACGCCGCGCCCTTGAACGGGCCGACGATGTCGCTCGTGATCCAGCCGCCGTAGAAGCCGCCGGGCTGGGGCTCGACGACCTCGCCGTCGAGCGTGCACTCGTCCATCGGCCGCGGGTAGAACGCGACCGCGTCGCGGATCGTCTCGAAGCCCGGCGCCGGATCGTGGTACGTCCAGGCCCCGCGCTCGACCCGGCGCCCGTCGCCGCCGATCACGTCGTAGTAGGACGCGGTGCCTTTCCACTCGCAGAAGGTGGCCGGGCCGCGCGCCGGCTCGAGCGCGCCGGGAGCGACGTCGGCGAGCGGCACGTAGTAGACCGGCGGGTGGCTCGTCTCGAGCACGCGGTGCGCCCGCGTCGTGTCGGCGATCACGGTGCCGCCGAGCACGACGCGGACGCGCTTGACCGAGGGCTCGACGCGCGGCGGCCGCGGGTAGTCCCAGACCGATTCGGGCATCGATGCACTCACGTCGCCGCTACTTCGCCGGTGGGATCAGCACCTTGTTGATGACGTGGATGACGCCGTTCGAGGCCATGACGTCGGCCTTGATCACCTGGGCGCCGCCGACGTACACCTTGGTGCCGGAGACGCGGATCGGCACCGAGGCGCCTTCGAGCGTCGTCGCCGACGTGAGCATCGACGCCTGCGACGCGGTGACCTTGCCCTTCACGACGTGGTAGAGGAGGACGGCCTTCAGCTGCGCCTTGTTCTTCGCGAGTGCGGCGAGCGTCGCCTTCGGCACCTTCGCGAAGGCCGCGTCGGTCGGGGCGAACACCGTCAGCGGGCCGGGCCCGGACAGCGCGCCGGCAAGGCCGGCCTGCTTGACGAGCGAGACGAGCGTCTTGAACTGGCCCGCCGCGACCGCCGTCTGGACGATGTTCTTCTGGCTCGGCGCGGCCGGCTTCGCGGGCGCGGCCGACGCGATCGAGGCTGCGGCCGCGAGCGCGGCGGCGCCGGTGAGGATTGCTACTGCCTTCTTCATCTCGGTTCCTTTCGAGGTGCGGCCGCTTACGCGGCAGGGATGAGGACGCGGTCGATGACGTGGATGACGCCGTTCTCGGCCTCGACGTCCGCCTGGATCACGTGGGCGTCGTTGACCGTCACCGCGCCGTTGACGGCGATCCGGAGCACGCCGCCCTCGACCGTCGTCTGCTCGCTGCCGTTCGTGATCTGGCTCGAGGTGATCCGGCCCTGAACGACGTGGTAGGTCAAGACCCGGGCGAGCGCGGGCGGGTCGGCGAGGAGGCCGCTCACGGTCTCCGGCGGGAGCGCCGCGAACGCCTCGTCGGTCGGTGCGAACACGGTGAACGGGCCACCGTCTGCGAGCGTCTCGCCGAGGCCGGCGGCCTCGACTGCGGCGAGCAGGGTCTGGAACGTCCCTGCCTCTCTTGCGGTTTCCACGATGTTGTGCGGCATGCTTCTTCCTTTCGTTCCTGGTTGACGTTCAGGCTGCGGGCCGTCGGCCGGCGATGCTCGGCGGCTGCTGGAGCGCCTCTTCGGCCCTGCGCTCCTCCGCGTAGCGGCCGTCGAGGATGGCGCCGTAGACGAGGAGTCCGAGCGCGGCGCCGACGACGAGCGTCACGAACACGCCCATCGCGAAGAGGCCGGCCGCGCTCATGGCCGATCGCGCCTCAGCACGACCGCGCCGAGCGAGAGGATCGACGGCACCCAGAGCCCGACGAAGATGCCCTGGAGCTGGTGACCGCCGAACCAGAGGGTGACCGAGAGGACGAACGAGATCGCCGCGGCGAGCAGGATGAGGAGCTGTGCTCCGGTCTCGCGCGACAGGGTGTCGGCCCGGGTCGCACCTCTCTGAGCTGTCTGCATTCGTCCACTCCTTGTAGAGAAGATGTTCAGATGCTGTGCAACCATAGCCGGAGGAACCCGGTCCCGTCAAGATCTTGTCCAAGTTTCGTATAATTCGAACCGATGACTGCAGCATCCCGGCCGCGGACTCCGATCCTGCTCACCGGCGCCACCGGCTACGTCGGCGGCCGGCTGCTCCGGCTGCTCGAGGAGCGCGGTGAGCACGTGCGTTGCCTGACCCGCCGCCCCGACGCCGTCGCGGCGCATCGCGACACGACCACGATCGTGGCCGGGGACGTCCTCGACGTCGAGTCGTTGCGACCGGCGATGCGCGGGGTCGGGACCGCCTACTACCTCGTCCACTCGATGACCGCAGCGGCGGGCTTCGAGGAGCAGGATCGTCGTGCCGCCGCGAGCTTCGCGGCAGCGGCACGCGAAGCGGGTGTGCGGCGGATCGTCTACCTCGGCGGGCTCGGCGCCGGCAGCGAGCTCTCGAGCCACCTCTCGAGTCGTCAGGAGGTCGGCCGCATTCTCGCCGACTCGGGCGTGCAGACGATCGAGTTCCGGGCCTCGATCGTGATCGGGTCGGGCAGCCTCTCCTTCGAGATGCTCCGCAAGCTGGTCGAACGCCTGCCGGTGATGGTCACGCCGCGCTGGGTGCGCACGAAGGCCCAGCCGATCGCGATCGAGGACGTGCTCGCCTACCTCGTCGCCGCACTCGACGTCGAGCTCGAGGGCAGCGCCGTGTTCGAGATCGGCGGCGCCGACCAGGTCTCCTACGAGGAGCTCATGCGCGAGTACGCCGGGCAGATCGGCGTCCGCCGGTGGATCATCCCCGTGCCGCTTCTCACCGCGCGGCTGTCGAGCCTCTGGCTCGGGCTCGTGACACCCGTGTACGCGCGCGTCGGTCGCAAGCTGATCGACAGCCTTCCCCACGAGACCGTCGTCCGAAGCGCGGCAGCCGAACGAGTCTTCCCGATCAGCCCCCGCGGCTACCGGGAGGCGATCGCGCGGGCACTCGCCAACGAGGACCGCGAGTTCGCGGAAACCCGCTGGTCCGACGCCGTCTCCTCCGCAGGGCTACGACCCGAACGCTACGGAGGCGTACG
Source organism: Gaiellaceae bacterium (assembly GCA_035506655.1). Lineage (GTDB taxonomy): Bacteria > Actinomycetota > Thermoleophilia > Gaiellales > Gaiellaceae > Palsa-739. Next base: position 8,294 of record DATJOZ010000066.1, on the reverse strand, counting down.
ACACGGCAAGCGCCTCGTCGACTCCCGCTCGATCCACGTTCCGGTCTCCCCGGCACAGGCGTTCCGCCCGATCCGCCGGATCGGCGGCGACACGGGCTGGTACTTCGGCAACCGCCTCTGGCGGCTGCGCGGCTTCGTCGACCTGCTCGCCGGCGGGGTCGGCGTGCGCCGCGGCCGGCGCGATCCCGAGACGCCTGCCGTCGGATCCGCACTCGACTTCTGGCGCGTCGAGGCGTACGAGCCGGACCGCCTGCTCCGGCTCCACGCCGAGATGAAGCTCCCCGGCCGCGCGTGGCTCCAGTTCGAGGTCGACCGAGACGACTCCGGCAGCACGATCCGCCAGACCGCGATCTTCCACCCGACGGGCCTGCTCGGCACCGCCTACTGGTACGGCCTCTTCCCCGTCCACTCGTGGATCTTCAAGGGGATGCTGAACGAGATCGCCGCCCGTGCCTGAGCCGACGCGGAAGATCGAACGCTCCCAGTTCGTCCCGCTGCCCGTCGAGCGCGCGTTCACGTTCTTCGCCGACGCGTACAACCTCGAGTCGCTCACGCCGCCGTGGCTCCGGTTCCGGATCCTCACGCCGCGCCCGATCCCGATGCGGCGGGGAACCGTCATCGACTACGTGCTCACGATGCACGGCCTCCCCGTCCGCTGGCGCACCGCGATCGTCGAGTGGGAGTCGGGACGGCGCTTCGCCGACCGGCAGGTGAAGGGGCCGTTCGGCTTCTGGGAACACACCCATGCGTTCGAGCAGCACGACGACGGCACGCTCATTCACGACACCGTTCTCTACCGGATGCCGTACGGGCCGCTCGGAGCGCTCGCGCACCACGTCCTCGTCGGCCGCGACCTCGAACGGATCTTCGACTACCGGCGCGACGCCGTTGCCCGACTCCTCGCGAGCAGAGCCACGCGCGCCGCCGCGTCGGGCGGTGAGACTAAGCTGGAAAGCCCTGCAAACGGGCCTTCCCGCCCCCGTAGCTCAGTGGATAGAGCAGCGGTTTCCTAAACCGCGTGCACAAGTTCGATTCTTGTCGGGGGCACTTCAAGAAGCTCCAGCAAATCGCGGCATTCGCTGTCTCGGAGATCGTCCGCGGAAACTCCTCACCGAGTCGCTGACTAGCCAGCTGCATGAGTGAAGATGGCCCTACTAGACGGTTTGCGGCCTGCCAGCGTTGTTTGGCACCGCGAACCGCAAGTGCAGCTGGATTGAACAGCCGCGTCGGACAGCGGGCAGATTCGGGTGCTTTTCAGATTGATTGCGATGCAAATACCAGCGACGGCGACTGCTTAGCAACATGCCGCTCCAGACGGCAAGGTCGCGGAGCTTTGCACGAGGCTTGCGCGCTGCGACGATCTCGGCCGAGGGCTTCGGGACTGTTCTGGCCTGGAACATAAGACACAGCCGGGTTGGTCGAGACCCGCCGGGCCCACGGAGAGCGCGCCTGTTCGCATTCGAAGTACCCCCGTGAGTCGCAATTCGACCTACATGTGCTGGTATGGGAACTTGCCCGACTGTGCCCATTGACCGCCGCCTGCGTCTTTCCCTCGCCAATGGTTAAAGACTGCAGCCACGGGTTCCCCGTTGCGGCCGACGACCTCGAGGAAGAAACCTTCGTAGCGCCAGCCCAGCCGGTCATCTCGGGCACTTTGGCGCGGATCGATCAACTCCATGATTTTCGGCACGTCGGAGACTATCCGGGCAGTCGACTCGTTCGCGCGTACAACGACAAGCGGTGCGGCCTGGCGCGGATGCATAACCCTCACACTGAGAACCGAGAACCCGTACTCCCGCGCCGCGCGGCGGAGGGTCGAGGCAAAACGCGCCGGCCGAGGATTCGCGAAGTGCCGAAGGGGCGCCTCTCGGGCACCTACTTTGAGGTTGGCTCTCCACTCCGCGACTAGATGAGCGATCACCAGCCGCCTTCCTGCAGCATTGCGTGCGGCGGCATGAGAGTCGTAGACGTGCCAGGCGACACTGACGACGGAGATGGCGCAAATACAAGCGCCAACGATCAGCACTGTCCTGCCATGTCTCGACCACATCGGCCTTTTGCGCTCCCAACTGAGTTGACCGTTCGAACCCGAACGCTAGCCCACTCGCGTTGCCAAAATGTAAGACGGAAGTTCGAATCAAGGCCGGAGTCCGCCCTTCGCCTTCCCGTCCGGCCGAGGGCGACTCCGACCCCTCTCTTACGTCTAGCGGCCCATGTGCATTAGGCCACCAATCTGCCCATCCCAGGAGGGGTCGATCCAGAGCCGTCCTGCTCCAGTGCGGAATGAGGCGGAGACGCGTACGAACGGAGTCCCGTTCGGACCCTGCAGCTCCAGGTAGTACCCCTCGAACTTAGGGGTGGTCCCGAACAGATCGTCGATCAGTTGGCCAACCCTCGGGGCGGTCGCACTGATGTCCGCGGTGCGTACGACGACGGCTGGGCTCGCGCCGATGACATGAACGATCTGGATGTCGACCGGGGTGACTCCGTACGCTGTGAGCGTTGCCACAAGCTGGCTTCGGATAAAGGCGTCGGACTCGGTGCCGGAAGCGAAAACCTGGCCCGAGGACACGTCGCCCATGCCGCCGGTCGCGTCCGACACGAGGGTTCCGTCGGGGAGTTCGGCGCTGAAGGTCGACCCGAGCACCGCGTCCCGAAGGTCCGAGGTTCTGCTCGAAAGCTCGGCAATCGCGCCTTCGAGCAGGTCGGCCCGCCAGAACGGCCGAATGTCGGCTCCGCCGCTCATCGAAGGAACCGGAACAGTCACGTACAACCACGGGGAGGCGGAGCTGGCGTACCCGATCGGCGACGATCCAAGGTGCGCAGCCAGTTCGGGCAGTCGCGACGCCACAGCCGTGAGCGCCTGGCCAGCCGAGACTCCGGGGCTTGACGACCGCCGTAGGCGCGTGTACGCGACCACCTGTGCCCTGCCGGCTCGGTTGTGACGCTGGGCGTTCCCGACGGCGGCAGTCGCGGCGGCGAGCGCGACGATCACCGCCCCAGCGACTACTAGTGACGTTCTGTTGACTCGATTTTGCATCGGTCTCATCACTCCGTTCAGTGGCTGATGGTCCAGCTGCTGTTGCTGATCGCGCCAAGGCTCCAGCAGCCGGCGTAGGCGGACGCGCTTGGGCCGGCTGCCTGCCACCCATTCCAGGTGAGCGTCCAGTACTGCCAGCTTGAGAACGAGGCATAGCCTCCGAATGTGCTGCAGTTCGGCTGCCCCTCTCCCCATTCCTCAGCGTAATTGGCCGACGTGTCGTACCACTGCTGGCACTCGTACGGCGTTCCGTTCGAGTAAGTGCACTCGTTCCCTGAGCCGGAGTCGTCGACCGTCCAGAGATACGACGAGCCTAGTGAGAGCGTGCCGTGCGGATAGCACGTGTATGAGCCGAAGTTATACGCGCGTCGTTCGACATAGACGATGGCTACGCCGCTTTGGCCGCACGTTCCGTCGACACTGTTACCCTGCACGCACTTCAAGCCTCCGATCTGCATCTGCTGTCCGTTGCCGGTGTTCGTCATTGCTGACGCAAAGCCGACGCAGGCGCTCGAGGTCGGTGTCAACGACGAGACGATGGCGGTCGCGCGCGTTCCGTTCAGTTGTGCCGAGATCGAGCCCTGGTAGACGTAGTAGAGCCCAAAGCGCTGGTCGCCCCAGAAAGATGACCGTTCACCGGCGGCGAGAGCACCGGCGGCGAGACACAGCGGCAGGGCGAACATCGCGGCGACGACGGCCACGCGGGCAACGCTCCGGGCACGCCGCCACGAGCGCGCTCGGCGTGTGAGGCGCTTGATCATTGCTACCTCCTCCGGTGAAGCAGTTAGGTTGTTCTCCCTAAAGGGATGGGACTAGGACCCGACGTCGTTGTAGGCCCCAACTGCACAACGGGCCCGCGCTGCATGTCGCGATCGTGTTCGCTCGCGCTTGCTCGCGAACACGATTGCCAACCGAGTGACCGCCGCACGAGCTGGCACCGCGAGATCTCTCGCCTCGATGACAATCCGCGGGCAACAGACGTCCGAGAATGTGATGGCCTGGTCACGACGCGCTCCTCGCCTAAACTGGGGCGAACCGCCGCAGACCGATACCTATGCCAACAGACTACCACGGTGAGTGCCTAGAGTCAATACACCGCAGACGCTTGCCGGCACCCGTGGTCTGAGTTCCCTGAGAGGCAGCAATTACACGCCCGAGGACGGCTATCGAATCAGGCTTGGTGTCTGTGGAGCCGTTTAGGACAATCGCGTGCGCCTGATGCTTCTCCGCCTCTCGCAGCTTCGCCACGATCTGCTCAACACTGAACCGCTTCGCAGGCACCACACACCTCCAATCTGGCTCTCAAAACTCGCAGGACCCACAGACGCCCTGGACCAGATAGAAGGGGGCCGGACACCCGCATAAGCCACACCGACGGCGTCGTCTCCTTCGCCCACGCAACCGCGGACGAAATCAGCGCAGCCCTGACCGACATCGTTCGCGGGCTGCTCATGCCGCTCTACGAAAGCTTCGAGTTCCTCGAGATACACCCGCAGGTCGTCGAAGAGGAACTCAACCAGATGCGGCAACGCGGGTAATAGGGCGGGCCAACCTTGAGCCGGCGATCAATCAAGGCAACCCTGACCGCACACAACGTCATGCCAACGGGTGATCGACATCGGACCCGGCCCGGCCCAGCAGTGCAATCAGCTTCCTAAACCGCGTGCACAGGTTCGATTCCTGTCGGGGGCATTTCAAGAAGTCCCTGCAACGTCGGCGTTTGACGCCTGTAGAGATCCTTCGATCTGTCCTCCTCCTCCGCGGCCAGCTTGTTGCCGAATGAGAGCGAGACGGCTCTAGTAGGCCGATTGCACGCGCAAGCGTTGTTTGGCACCGCTTCGGCTGCATCGTCCAGCGCATGAGATCCCGGCGGCGCGGGAGCTGAGCGGCAGTCGAGTCGAGGCATACGAGAGGTGTGTGCCTCGCCCAGAGTGTGCAGAGCGGTCGGAGTCTGCCCGATGATGTTTGTACTGCCATCTTTAGTTGACTCGCAGCTCATCAATTGACATGATCCTCCTGATCCACACAGTGCCGTCCCTTGCTCTGCGGCCAAGGCAACTTGGAGAGGAGTGAGCGATGATGACCTCAGCACTGCTGTCAGCCGTCAGGTCGGGCTCGAGACCGTCGGGGCGATTCAAGTTAAGACCACGCGGCGGACTGAAGTTCCGTCTTCGGATGGCGATTCTCGCGACGAGCGGACTGGGGCTTGCCCTGTTCGTCGCAGCCGCGGCAGACGCCGGAACGTGGTATTCGCAGTACTTCGCGAACAGCACCCAGTGCGGTATTTGCGTCGCGCAATCGGGCTCCAACTCCGGCCTGAGCTTCAACGACACGTCGTGGGCCACGAGCGGCGGCAACGGCGCGAGCGATGCATATCTCTCGCTATGCGACACGAACAACAACTGCTATGCGCCGGCGGACGAGACCGGCGGATACGGATACGACAGCCGCACCCGATCGTACGGCCACGCCATCTGTTTCCCACAGAAAGACTGGTGGTACAACGTCTGGTTCAACTACTGCGACGTGGACAACTTCTAGTGGAGGGGAGGCGACAAGTGTCGAGCACTATGCGAAAGACGATTGTTCGCACGACTGCCCTCGTTATGCTCTGTTGCGTTGCGGCGGTGCTAGCGGTGACCAGTCGGGATGCGTCGGCCGACCAGTCCCCAGTGTATGGGTCGTGGGCACCAAGTCTTGCGAACTTGTCCGAGGCGGGCAAGTTGCCCGTCGTGACAGCTCCTGGCGGAGAACTTGCTGCGGTCATTCAAAAGACTGCGTCTGCAACCGGCGGAGATCCCTCGGTTGCGCTTTCCACGCTGCGACTCTTGCGGAGTGATCTCGGGGTAACCCACGCTGCGCTGTACACATACGCGCCGTCTGATGGCGCCGTGTGCGTGGTTCTTTGGCAGCGCCAAGGCACATGCCCAACGGCCGGAAGTTCGGAAACACCGGGCGTTGAGTTAATACTAAGTCCCGGCGGCCCCGGTTACGTCGGGCAATCGGACAATGTGCCGCCGGCGATCGGGGGGGTCGCTTCTGATTTGGTTCAGTCCGTTGCTCTTGTGGACAACGGCATTGAGACAGCCTTGCCGATTGAGAACAATGCGTTCTTCACCGATCTACACGAGCCGCCTAACGCCACATTCACAGTCGACGTTGTCATTCACTACAAGGACGGCTCAACCATCAATCGGACATTGACGCAGCCTGGCCCCTTCCAGTTGTCCGCGAACGGAGCGCGGTAACAGCGCGAAGAGTGGACGTGCCATTCCGCCCCGCGACCACTCCCGTGCCGGGTCATCGCGGGGCGGGATGGACGGGATTAGGTGTTCGACCACGCACCGCCTCCTGTCACGTTCCGAAAAGCCTTGTGCATCCGGAGTGGCCGCGTGAGTCTACGAGCGCGCTCCGGTTCGCGCACCGAGGGCGCGCTTGAGCATTTCGAGTGCCTCGTCTTGACGCCCTTCGCGTTCGAGAAGTTCGGCTAGCGCGGTGTAGACCTGTACGAGGTCGTGGTCGGTGCTTGGGAGTGATTCGGCGGCGAGTTCGTAGAGTTCGAGTGCCCGTGCGGCGTCGCCGATTGTGGCGAAGACGCTGGCCGCGACGGCGTAGCCGCGAGCTGCGTTTGTTTGGCTGGAGTGTTGGAAGGTCGGGATGGTTCCAAGTGCGATGGCTCCAGCCTGTTCGGGTTCGCCGAGCGCGATGAGCGCTCGGGCTTTCTCGAGGAGGAAGAGCGCTTCCTCATAGCGGTTGCCGGTGGCCGCGATCGTTGGCAGTCCCTCTTCGATGAGCGCGAGCGCTTGCGTGGAGTTGCCGCGGTCGTTTTCAAGCTTGGCGAGTAGCGCGAACGCTTTGGCGGCGAAGGTCGTGTGTTCTGTGACCTCGAGGACTGCGAGCGCCATGCGCGCGTAGTCGGCGGCGAGGTCGGGTCGTCCTTGCGAGCTGTGGAGTCGTGACTGTGACCAGTACAGCCCCGCTTGGGCGACGGGGTCGCTCGCGGCGCGCGCTTGATCGAGGATCGACGCGAGAACCTGCTCGGCGCGGGGGAAGTTGCCTCGGTCGATCAGCGTGTTCGCCAACAGAACCGAGAACCGGATCACCTCGGCGAGATCGTCTTGTGCCTTTGCCTCGGCGAGATGCCGTTCGAAGAGCGCGATCGCTTCGTCGTAGCGCGCGAGCTGAGCGTAGATCCGACCTAAAGCATCCGCGGCCGACCGGGCATCACGCTGCTGAAGTGTTCCGCTAGCGATCGCGCGCTCGAGATGAGCAGCCGCCGCATCGTGCTGACCCGCTCGGAATAGCAACTGGCCAAGACCCGCCTCGGCGTGCGCTATGAGGGCCGGCGAGGCGCCGGCGGCGATCGTTGCCTCGTAGATCGAACGAGCGGTCGTCTCGTCGCCGGTTCGCGCGGCGAGCTCAGCCTCGAGGAGTGGCTCAGCCGCTGAGGCGCTGTTGCCGGTAGCGAGATAGTCAGCGCTTACCCCGAGTCTGCTGCCGAACTCTCGCAGCAGCTGCAGCGAGGGGATCCGGGCGCCCGCCTCGATCCGGCTGATGTAAGCCGCGGTGCAGCCAGGAAACGCCAGCTGCCGCTGGCTCATCCCAGCCGCGAGCCTGGCCGCTTTGAGGCGTTCGCCGACCGCCTCGGCACTATCGACATGCGTTGAAGCCTTGCGGGGCACCGCTGAAACTATAGGCCGCGGCCGGGACTTCACGAGGTCACGGAAAGGCCCGGCCGCGGCAACATGACTGCAGACGCTAGGTGGGCGGCCAGATCGTTCCGTCGGCAAGCACGAGCGCAAGCAGCAGCGCGCCGACGGTCACGGCCGCGAAGAGCAACCTCGCCTTCACGGGACTGTCCTTTCAGAGTGTCCGGCCCCCCGTTATCTGGTCCAGCCGGTGTGTGGCGTTGAGTGGGTGTGAGGCCTTCCTATGGAGGTGATTCATGCGTACGAAGCGCTACAGCGCGGAGCAGATCGTGGCCAAGTTGAGAGAGGCCGAGAAGCTGCAGGCGCAGGGATTGACGATCCCGCAGGCGTGCAAGAGGCTCGGGATCAGCGACCAGACGTTCTACCGCTGGCGGATCAAGTACGGCGCTTTGAAGGAGGACGAGGCGCAGCGGTTGAAGGCGTTGGAGCAGGAGAACGCGCGGTTGAAGAAGATCGTGGCCGAGCAGGCGTTGGACATCTCGCTGCTGAAGGATCTGCAGCGGGGAAACTGGTGAGCCCGGCGCGGCGGCGGGACGCGGTCCGCT
>DATJOZ010000065.1:0-9675 GCA_035506655.1 Gaiellaceae bacterium | reverse complement strand
CGCGGCATACGTCTGCTTGGCCTCTTCCAAGAAGATGCCGGCGATTTCGCGGTCTGGTCGTTCTACGAACCAGTGTTCTTCGCTGTATCGCCAGTCGGGTTTCTCTCCGCTGGCTATCCAGAGGTAAAGCTCATACTTCTCGGCAGGCTCGAAAACGTCGTCTTCGTCCACGGCGGGGAGCCTAACGGGCGGCGTCGCACGTTCGTCGTGCACCCTGAGCGATCTCGGCGTGATGGCTGCCCCGCGCGGCTCGTGGTGCTGACGCATCCCGAGCACGCTCAGGTTCGGCCTCCGGCTAAGAGCGGGCTTCGCCCAGCCCTTAGCCTCCGGCCTTTTGCCGCATCGAGCTTCGGGCGGTGAAGGCCGGAGGCTAACGCCGCCCGCAGGGCGCGTTAGACGGAGGCGGACTCAGCGTGCTCGGGATGGCCGCAAGGCCACCACGAGCCGCGCGGCACCGCGAAACCGCCCACATCCGTTCTTGTGTGGACCGCGGGTCGCGCGCGAAGGCGAGACCGCGCTCTCGCCGTAGCGCCACAACGAAGAGCCACGCGTGCCGAAGGAGGGGGCCCGCGGGGGAACCACGGGTTCCCCCGCGCCGAAAGTGGGATGTTGCCGTGCTTGCGGCGCGGCCGCGGCTCGGCCTTCGTCAGCGCGGTCTCGAGCGCGTCGATGAGGACGGGACGCGTTCGCCGCGGCTCGATCACGTCGTCGACGTAGCCGCGCTCGGCGGCGGCGTACGGGTTCGCGAACTGCTCCTTGTAGTCCGCGATCAGCTCGGCGCGGCGCGCCTCCGGATCGGCCGCGTCCTCGAGCTCGTGCCGGAAGATGATGTTCACCGCGCCCTCCGGCCCCATCACCGCGACCTCCGCCGTCGGCCACGCGAAGTTGAAGTCGGCGCGAACGTGCTTCGAGCTCATGACGTCGTACGCGCCGCCGTACGCCTTGCGCGTGATCACGGCGAGCTTCGGCACCGTCGCCTCCGCGTACGCATAGAGGAGCTTCGCGCCGTGGCGGATGATCCCGCCCCACTCCTGCGCCGTCCCGGGGAGGAAGCCGGGCACGTCGACGAACGTGACGAGCGGGATGTTGAACGCGTCGCACGTGCGGACGAACCGCGCGGCCTTGTTCGACGCATCGATGTCGAGCACGCCGGCGAGCGAGTGCGGCTGGTTGCCGACGACGCCGACGACGTGGCCGCCGAGCCGCGCGAAGCCGCAGACGATGTTCTCCGCAAAGCGCTCGTGCACCTCGAGCAGCTCGCCGTCGTCGATCACGCGCCGCACGACGTCCTTGATGTTGTACGGCTTGTTCGGGTTGTCGGGGACGATCGAGTCGAGCTCGGCGTCCTCGCGGTCGCGCGGGTCGGACGGCGGCGCGAACGGCGGCTTGTCGACGTTGTTCTGCGGCAGGAACGAGATCAGATAGCGCGCGTCCTCGAGGCACGACTCCTCGTCGACCGCCGTGAACTGCGCGACGCCGGACTTCGCCGCGTGCGTCGCCGCGCCGCCGAGCTCCTCGAACGTGACCTCTTCTCCCGTCACCGTCCTCACGACGTCGGGGCCGGTGATGAACATGTACGACGAGCCCTCGACCATGAAGACGAAGTCGGTGATCGCGGGCGAGTACACGGCGCCGCCGGCGCACGGCCCCATCACGAGCGAGATCTGCGGCACGACACCGGACGCCTGGACGTTCCGCCAGAAGATCTCCGCGTAGCCGGCGAGCGAGACGACGCCCTCCTGGATCCGCGCGCCGCCCGAGTCGTTGATCCCGACGACCGGGCAGCCGTACTTCAGCGCCAGGTCCATGATCTTGCAGATCTTCTCCGCGAAGACCTCGCTCAGCGAGCCGCCGAAGACGGTGAAGTCCTGCGAGAAGACGAAGACCTTCCGGCCGAACACCGTCCCGTAGCCGGTGACGACGGCGTCGCCGTAGGGCCGCCGGTCCATCATCCCGAAGTTCGACTCGCGGTGGCGGACGTAGCGGTCGAGCTCGACGAACGAGCCCGGGTCGCACAGCCGCTCGGCGCGCTCGCGCGCGAGGAGTCGGCCCTCGTCGCGGCGGCGCTGCACCGCGTTCTCGCTGCCGGCGTGGAGCGCCTCGTCCCGGAGCTCCTCGAGCCGCCGGAGCTTCGCCTCGGTTCCCTGGTCGTCCGTCGCGGCCATCCGCGGTGAGCGTAACGCGCCGGGATACATTCCTCCCGTGGATGCGCTCGACCGCTCGACGATCTGGCCCTACGACGAGCAGGGCGAGCCGGGCGCGTTCTTCTACTCGCGCTACGGCAGCCCGACCGTCGCGGCCGCGGAGGAGGCGCTCGGCGCGCTCGACGGCGGGACGGCGCTGCTCTACCCGTCCGGCTCGGCCGCGACGACGGCGCTCGTCCTCTCCGTCCTCGGGCCGGGCGACACGATCGCGCTCGCCGAGGGCTGCTACTTCGGGACGAGCGTCACGTTCCAGACGCTCGCGCGCTGGGGCGTCCGCTACGTCGAGTTCGACCAGACCGGGCCGCCGCCGGACGGCGTGCAGCTCGTCTGGGTCGAGGCGCCGTCGAACCCGTTCCTGACGATGCCGAACCTCGAGGCGGCCGCCGCGCACCCGGCACCGCTCGTCGTCGACTCGACCGTGGCGACGCCGGTGCACCTCCGCCCGCTCGAGCACGGGGCCGACTTCGCACTCCACTCCGTGACGAAGTACCTCGGCGGCCACGACGACACGCTCCTCGGCGCCGTCGTGTGCCGCGACCCCGCCGCGGCGGAGGCGCTGCGCACGTTCCGCACGCGCACGGGGATCGTCGCGGCGGCCGACCCGGCGTGGCAGCTCCTGCGCGGCCTCAAGACGCTGGAGCTGCGCGTCCGCCGCCAGGGCGAGACCGCCGCGGTGATCGCGGAGCGCCTCGCCGCGCATCCGAAGGTGGTGACGGTCCGGTATCCGGGGCTCAGCGGGCTGCTGTCGTTCGACGTCGCCGACGGCGACGCGGCGCGACGCGTGGAGGTCTCGACGAGGCTCGTCGTCAACGCGACGTCGCTCGGCGGCGTGACGAGCGTGATGGAGAGCCGCCACCGCTGGGAGGGCGACCGCGTGCCGACGGGCCTCCTGCGCCTCAGCGTCGGGCTCGAGGACGCGGACGCGCTCTGGGCCGACCTCGAGCAGGCGCTGAGCCGCGCGTAGGTTCCTCCGGGCTTGGTCCGGGGAGGTCCGGATACCCTCGAAGCGGCAGCCCGGGCAGGCTTGCCGGAGTCGATGGAAGCGAATCAGGGGAGCAGCACGATGGAACGGGGTAACCTCGCGTCGCGCGCGGGCCGTTGGAGCGCCGCGCACTGGAAGACCGCAACCTTCGGGTGGATCGGGTTCGTGATCGTCGCGATCGTGATCGGCAACCTGGCCGGGAGCGTGAAGCTGTCCGACTCCGAGCAGGCGACGGGCGAAGCCTCGCGCGGGCAGGCGATCCTCGCGAGCGCCGGCTTCCTCGCGCCGGCGGCGGAGAACGTGCTCGTGCAGAGCAAGACGCACACGATCTCCGACCCCGCCTTCCGCGCAACGGTGCAGCGCGTCGCGGCGAAGCTCGCGACCCTCCCCGAGGTGCAGCAGATCCGGTCGCCTCTCACCGCCGCAGGCGCGACCGCGGTCTCGCCGGACCGCCACGCAGCGCTCGTGCAGTTCTCGATGCGCGGCAAGGCGGAGACGTCGGACACGCGCGTGCAGCCGGTGCTGAACGCCGTCGCGTCGCTGCAGAAGCAGAGCCCAGGGTTCACCGTCGCGGAGTTCGGCTTCGCGAGCGCGACGCACGAGCTCAACAACACGATCGGCAAGGACTTCCAGAAGGCAGAGCGGCTCACCGTCCCGATCACGTTCCTGATCCTGCTCTTCGCGTTCGGGTCGTTCGTCGCCGCGGGCGTTCCGGTGCTGCTCGCGTTCACCGCGGTGCTCGCGTCGATCGGCCTCGCCGAAGCGGTGAGCCACCTCGCGCACGCCTCCGATGCGACGAACTCCGTCATCCTCCTCATGGGCATGGCGGTCGGCGTCGACTACTCGCTCTTCTACCTGAAGCGCGAACGGGAGGAGCGCGCCGCCGGCCGGAGCGAGAACGATGCGCTCCACCGCGCCGCGGCGACCTCGGGGCAGGCCGTGCTCATCTCCGGCGGCACCGTGCTCATCGCGATGGCCGGGATGCTGCTCTCCGGCTCGAAGATCTTCACGTCGATCGGCGTGGGCGCGATGCTCGTCGTCTTCGCGGCGATGGTCGGCTCGCTGACCGTCCTCCCGGCGCTGCTCGGCAAGCTCGGCGACCGGGTGGACCTCGGCTTCCTCGCGGTCTGCGCGGCGGGGCTCCTGAAGGTGACCCGCTGGATGAGCCGCGAGCCGGCCTGGCTCCTCCGCCTCCGCAACCGCAAGACGTACCTCAGGCGGCTGAAGGGCGACCGGCCGGAGTCCCGCGTCTGGGCCCGGATCCTCGCGCCGGTGCTGCGCTTCCCGGCGATCTCGGTCGCGCTTGCCGTGGCACTCCTCGTCGTGCTCGCGCTGCCGGTGCGGACGATCCACACGAAGCTGCTGAGCTTCACCGACCTCCCGCGCAGCATCCCGATCGTGCAGACCTACATCGCGATCCAGAAGGAGTTCCCGGGCGCGCAGACGCCGGCGCAGGTGGTGATCCAGGCGCCGAACGTGACCGCACCCGCCGTGCAGACCGCGATCGCGAACATGGAGCGCCGCGCACTCGCCACCGGGAAGATGTTCCAGCCGATCGAGCAGTTCGTGAACCCGGCGCACACGGTCGTCCGCATCCAGGTGCCGCTCGCGGGCAACGGCGACAACGAGACGTCCGTCGCCGCGCTCGGCGTTCTCCGCAAGGACGTCCTGCCGCAGACGCTCGGCTCGATTCCGAACGCGACCTACGCCGTCACCGGCGAGACCGCGGGCACGCACGACTTCAACCAGACCATGAAGAGCCGTTTCCCGCTCGTCTTCGCGTTCGTGCTCGGGCTCGCATTCCTGCTGCTGCTCGTCACGTTCCGGTCGATCGTCGTGCCGATCACGGCGATCGTGCTGAACCTACTCTCGGTCGCGGCCGCGTACGGCGTCCTCGTCTGGATCTTCCAGCAGGGCCACCTGCAGGGGCTGCTGGGCTTCCACTCGAACGGCGCCGTCGTGACGTGGCTGCCGCTGTTCCTCTTCACGGTCCTGTTCGGGCTCTCGATGGACTACCACGTGTTCATCGTCAGCCGGATCAAGGAGCTCGCCGACCGCGGCGAGCCGACGGAGAAGGCGGTCGAGCACGGGATCCGCCGGACGGCGAGCACGGTCACGTCGGCCGCGCTCGTGATGATCGCCGTCTTCGCCGTCTTCGCGTCGCTCCGGACGCTCGATATCAAGCAGCTCGGCGTCGGCCTCGCGGTCGCGGTGCTGCTCGACGCGACCGTGATCCGCGCCGTCCTCCTCCCCGCGACGATGAAGCTCCTCGGTGACTGGAACTGGTATCTGCCGAAGGCGCTCGACTGGCTCCCGCACGTGTCGGTCGAGGCGCCGCCGGACGCGGAGCCGGCGCTGGACTAGCCCGTCCCGGCCGGGACGTCGAGCGTCGGCACCTCGGCGAGCGAGACGAGGTCGCGGTCGAGCTGCTCCGTCGCGGTGACGCCGAGGAGCCTGAGCGTGCGGACGTAGTCGTTGCGGAGCAGGGCCGTGAGATGGTCGACGCCGTCCTCGCCGCCGGCCATGAGCGCGTAGAGGTACGGGCGCGCGACGAAGGCGGCCTGCGCCCCGAGCGCGACGGCGGCGGCGACGTCGGCGCCGGAGCGCACGCCGCCGTCGACGTACACCTCCGCGTTTCCGCCGACCGCGTCCACCACCTGCGGCAGGAGGTCGAGCGGTGCGACGGCCCGGTCGAGCTGGCGGCCGCCGTGGTTCGAGACGGCGACGGCGTCGGCGCCCGCGGAGACGACCTCGGCCGCGTCGTCGACGCGCTGCACGCCCTTCACCACGATCGGCCCCGTCCACTGCGAGCGGAGCCAGTCGATGTCGGCGACCGTGATCGTCGGGTCGAAGACGGTGTTCATCAGCCCCATCACGTCCTCGGCGGCGCCGAGCGACTCGAAGGAGACCGGGTCGGTCGTGAGCGCGTCGAAGAGCCAGCGCGGCTTCGCCGCCATCCCGAGCAGCGTCCGCGTCGTGAGCGACGGCGGGATCGTCAGGCCGTTGTAGACGTCGCGATGCCGCGCGCCGGCGACGGGAACGTCGACGGTGAGGACGAGCGTGCGGTAGCCGCTCTCCGCGACGCGCGCGATCAGGTCGCGGCTGCGCTCGCGGTCCCGCCAGACGTAGAGCTGGAACCAGCGGTCGGTGTCCGGCGCCTCCGCGGCGAGCCGCTCGATCGACGTCGTGCCGAGCGTCGAGAGCGTGTACGGGAAGCCCGCCCGCCCGGCCGCGCGTGCGACCGCGGACTCGCCGGCCGCGTGCATCATCCGCGTGAACCCGGTCGGCCCGAAGACGACGGGGAGCGACGCCTCGCGGCCGAGGATCGTCGTCGACGTCTCGACCGTCGAGACGTCGCGGAGCACGTGCGGGTTGAAGACGACGCGCTCGAACGCGGCGACCGCGCGGTCCTTGCTGAGCTCGAGCTCGGCGGCGCCGTCGACGTAGTCGAACACGGAGCGCGGCGTCCGCCGGAGCGCGAGCGCCCGGAAGTCGGCGACCGTCCGGACCCGGCTCCACCGGTCGGTCGTGTCACGGCGGAACGTCGGGCCGACGAAGCGCGCGATCTCGGCTGCCCGCGGGAGCCGGCGTTCGAGCCCGGTCATGCGGCCAGCCTAGACGACGAGCTTCCCGACGCGTGCCACCGCCCTCACCTCGGCGCCCACGAGGAACGCCACGGCGTCGCCGAAGACCGCGAGCTCGAGCGCGTCTCCGAGGTCGAGCGGCTGCCGGTAGTCGAGCTCGGCCCGGAGCGGCCCGCGCGGGCCGGCACCGAGCTCGGGCAGCAGCTCCTCGACGGCCTGCCAGTGGACGGCGTTGTTGACGTGCCCGTGCAGGTCGACGTCCGTCGCGCGGAGCGGCCACGGCCTGCGCGGGGCATCCGCGGGCGGGTCGGGCAGCTCGAGCCTCGTCGAGACGCGGCGGCCGCCGCCCGCCTCCGCGTAGACGCCGAAGGCCTCGATCCGGGACGGGTTCGCGTCGGCGTCGAGGTGGATCCAGACGCTGTCGACCTCGATCCGCCCGCCCGCGTCGCCGGCGAGCGACCAGCGCCGCCCGGCCGCGAGCGCGGCGACGCCGCTCGACCACGTCGTCAGCTCGACCTCGCGGTCGTCGAGGAACGGGGAGACGACGTCGACCCGGATCCGCCGGACGAACCAGAGATGCTCCGGCATCCCCCAGCCCGTCTCCTGCACGTCGTCGATCGCGACGTCCTGGAGGAACCGCGCCACCGCGTCGAGCCGGAGCCGCCCGGCGGAGTCCAGGTCGGAGAGCCGGACGCGCCGCCGCGCCGAGAAGACGCGGCCCTGCGACGGAGCGGGGATCCCGGTGTCGAGCACGAGGAGGAGCCGGAGGTGGGACTCGAACCCACGGCCGCCTGATTACAAATCAGGTGCTCTACCAGCTGAGCTACTCCGGCACGCCCGGCAGCGTACCGGGCCGCTCCGCTACTGCAGGACCTCGCGGCCCTTCTGGTGCGTGAGGATCTTCCGCTTCACGCGCTGGAGCGCGTTGTCGATCGTCTTCGTGTCGCAGCCGAGGCGCTCGGCCATCTCCTCGTAGGACGCGCCCTCGAGGTACAGGCGGAGGGCATCGGCCTCGAGCGGCGACAGGCCGCTGCCGAGGCAGAAGACGAGGCTCTGGAGCTCCTCGGTCGAGATCACGCAGACGGACGGCTCGTGCACCGCCGGGCCCGGGATCGCGTCGCCGAGGGTGCACTCGCCCTCGGACTCCTGGCCGGCCGGCGTGTGGCTGAACGAGACGTACGTGTTGAGCGGCGCGTGCTTGAAGCGGGTCGCGGTCTTGATCGCGGTGATGATCTGGCGCGTGACGCAGAGCTCGGCGAAGCTGCGGAACGACGTCTCCTTGTCCGGGCGGAAGTCGCGCACCGCCTTGTAGAGGCCGACGAGGCCCTCCTGGATCAGGTCGTCGCCGTCCCCTCCGGCGAGGAAGTACGAGCTGGCCTTGAGGCGGACGAAGCCGGTGTAGCGGCGCATCAGCGTGTCCATCGCGGCGTCGTCGCCGTTGCGGGCCTTCAGCACGAGCTGAAGATCCTCAAGCTCTCGTTGAGCTTTCTGCGGCGAGTAGGCGGGCGCGGTGCGAGCAGCCAAGAGGGCTCTCCCGGTCGTTTGCGGGCAGTTTCCGCGGCGGCCCCTCAGCTCCGTCGCAGAAGTCTCACCCTGAAGTTGAGGGAGAACATAGCAACGGGTCCAAGCTATTACAACCCCATTTGCGGTGGACCCAACATGATACGAACGGGTGTTCGGGCGGCTAGTTGCCGCGGCGGAGGCGCTCGAGCTCGGCGAGCGTGTCCGCGTCGAGCTTGTCGCGGAGATCGCCCGGCGGTGGCGGCGGTTGCGTCGCGGGCCCGAGCTCGGAGAGGAAGGTCTTCGAGGAGAGCTTCCGCACCTCGACGCCCGAGGTCCCACGCACCGCGGCGTCCGAGGAGACGACGGCGACCTGCTCGGCGCGGCGGTGCTCCGCGGCGAGGCGCTCGATCGCGGTGTCGGCGTCGGCGGCCCAGAGCACCTCGAGCGGGCCGTGCCGCTCCTCCGGGCCGTGGCCGTCGAAGACGACGATCCCGCGCGCACCCTTCGCGGCGACCCAGCTCGCGAGGACGTCGCGCAGCTCCTCGGGCGAGCCGTAGCCGCCGGCGTGGAGCAGGTTGAACCCGTCGAAGAGGTAGAGGGTCGGCTCAGCCACGGTCGCGCTGGCGCCGCGCCTCGTAGAGGAGGACGGCCGCGGCGACGCTGACGTTCAGCGACTCGACGCGGCCGAGCTGCGGGATCGAGACGGCGAGGTCGCAGGTACGCCGGACGAGCGGGCGCAGCCCCTTCCCCTCCGCGCCGAAGACGAACGCGAGCCCGCCGGAGAGGTCGGCCTCCCACATCGGCGTCCCGGACTCGCCGGCCGCGGCCGCGACCCAGAGGTCGCCGCCCTTGATCTCGGCGAGGTAGCGCGCGAGGTTCGTCACGACCGCGACCGGCAGGTGCTCGACGGCGCCGGCCGACGCGCGGCACACCGCCGGCGTGATGCGCGCCGAGCCGTGCGCCGGGACGACGACGCCGGTCGCGCCGGCGCCCTCCGCGCTCCGGCAGACGGCGCCGAGGTTCCGCGGGTCGCTGACCTGGTCGAGGCACGCGAGGAGCGGCCGCTCGACCTTCGCGAGCTCGTACGCGTCGGCGTAGCGGTACGGCTCGCACCAGGCGAGGACGCCCTGGTGGTCGCGCGTGCCCGCCGCCTCGCTCAGGTCGCGGTCGAGCTTCACCTGGACGCGCGGCTTCTCGAGGTCGCGGAGCCAGGCCTCGGACTTGACGGCCCGCTCGGTCGCCCAGAGCTCGAGCACCTCCCGCTGCCCGCGGAGCGCCTCGCGGACCGGCCGCCGGCCGTAGACCTGCTCGCGGGTCACGCCGGGACGAGCTGGAAGCCGTCGTCGACGTCGCGCACCTGCCAGCCGAGCCCGGCGATCTCGTCACGGAGCCGGTCGGCCTC
>DATJOZ010000064.1:0-14098 GCA_035506655.1 Gaiellaceae bacterium | reverse complement strand
GATCGTGAGGGTCGAGGTCGAGAGGCCCGACGCGGTCGCGGTCTGCGTCTCGGTGTAGTCCGTCCGCGAGTTGATCGTGAGCGTCGTGCCGGCGGTGATCGTGCTCGACGACCCGCCACCCGTCGCCGCGGTCCCGTTGGCGGAGAAGGCGCCGCCGGCCGGGGCGGTCGAGTCGCTCTGGGCGGTGAAGCTCGCGCTCGGGCCGGTGAGACCGACGTTGTTCGTCGCCGTGACGGCGCCGGTGCCCGTCGGGGAGGCGGCGGTGAAGCTGTAGACGCCCGCGGCGTTCGACCAGCCGGAGCCGGCGATCGCCCCATAGTTATAGGACGCGATCCCGGTGTCCGCGTCGGTCGCGCCCGACGCCGTCGCCGTGAAGCCGCCGGCCGAGCCGCCCTTGAAGTAGACGATCGAGCCCGCGCCGGGGTAGTAGGCGTTCGTGAGCGCCGAGAAGCCGAACGTCGTCGGCGCCGACGGGGCGGTCGTGTCGACCTTGACCGTCGTCGACACGGACGCGGCGTTGCCGACGTTGTCGGTGCCGGTCAGCGTGAGCAGGTAGCAGTTGCCCGACGCGACCGTCTGCGAGGTCGTGCCGCTGATCGTCGAGGCCGACCCGAACGCGCCGCACGAGTTCCCGCTCAGCGTCGCCGACTGGATCGTCAGCGTCGAGCTCGCGAGACCGGACGCGGTCGCGGTCTGCGTCTCGGTGTAGTCCGTCCGCGAGTTGATCGTCAGCGTCGTGCCGGCCGTGATCGTGCTCGACGACCCGCCGCCCGTCGCCGCGACGCCGTTGGCCGTGAACGCGCCGCCGGCCGGGGCGGTCGAGTCGGACTGCGCGGTGAACGTCGTGGCGGAGCTCGTCGTCCCCGCGCCGTTGGACGCGGTGACCGACGCGGTGCCGGTCGGCGAGGCGGCCGTGAACGTATAGGCGCCGGCCGCGTTGCCCCAGCCGGAGCCTGCGATCGCGCCGTAGTTGTAGCCCGCGATCCCGGTGTCCGCGTCGGCGGCGCCCGACGCCGTCGCCGTGAAGCCGCCGGCCGAGCCGCCCTTGAAGTAGACGATCGAGCCGGAGCCCGGGTAGTAGGAGTTCGTGAGCGCCGAGAACGTGAAGCCGGTCGGCGCGGACGGCGCCGTCGTGTCGACCTTCACCGTCGTCGAGACCGTCGCGACGTTGCCGACGTTGTCGGTACCCGTCAGCGTGAGCAGGTAGCAGTGCGCCGTCGAGACCGTCTGCGACGTCGTCCCGACGATCGTCGCGGGCGCGCCGTAGGCCGAGCACGAGTTGCCCGACAGAGTGCCCGTTTGCATCGTCAGCACCGAGCTCGCGAGACCGGACGCGGTCGCGGTCTGAGCCTCCGTGTAGTCCGTGCGCGAGTTGATGGTCAGCGTCGTGCCGCTCGTGACGTAGCTCGTCGAGCCGCCGCCGGTCGCGGCGACGCTGTTCGCCGTGAACGCGCCGCCGGCCGGAGCCGTCGAGTCGTTCTGCGCGGTGAAGCTCGCGCTCGACCCGGCGAGCCCGGCGTTGTTGGAGGCGGTCACGGCACCGGTTCCGGTGGGCGACGCCGCCGTGAACGTGTAGGCGCCGGCGGCGTTGCCCCAGCCCGAGCCGGCGATCGCGGCGTAGTTGTAGCCGGCGACGCCGGTATCGGCGTCGGTCGAGCCGGAGGCCGTGACGGTGAAGCCGCCGGCCGAGCCGCCCTTGAAGTAGACGATCGACCCCGATCCGGGGTAGTAGGAGTTCGTCAGCGCCGAGAAGCCGAACGTCGTCGGCGCCGACGGCCCGGTCGTGTCGACCTTGACCGTCGTCGAGATCGACGTCGCGTTGCCGACGTTGTCGGTGCCCGTCAGCGTGAGCAGGTAGCAGTTCCCCGAGGCAACGGTCTGCGACGTCGTGCCGGCGATCGTGGAGGCGGACCCGAAGGCGCCGCACGAGTTTCCACTCAGCGTCGCCGACTGGATCGTCAGCGTCGAGGTCGCCAGGCCCGAGGCGGTCGCGGTCTGAGTCTCGGTGTAGTCGGTGCGCGAGTTGATCGTCAGCGTCGTGCCGCTCGTGAGATAGCTGGAGGTGCCGCCTGCCGAGGCAGCCGTGCCGTTCGCCGAGAACGCGCCGCCGGCCGGGGCCGTCGTGTCGCTCTGGGCGGTGAAGCTGGCGCTCGGCCCGGTCAGGCCGACGTTGTTCGTCGCCGTCACGGCGCCGGTGCCGGTCGGCGAGGCGGCGGTGAACGTGTACGCGCCCGCGGCGTTCGCCCAGCCGGTGCCCGCGACGGCGCCGTAGCTATAGGACGCGATCCCGGTGTCGGCGTCGGTCGCGCCCGACGCGGTGGCGGTGAAACCGCCGGCGGTGCCGCCCTTGAAGTAGACGATCGAGCCGGAGCCGGGGAAGTAGGCGTTCGTCAGCGCCGAGAACGCGAACGTCGTCGGCGCGCTCGGCGCCGTCGTGTCCACCTTCACGGTGGTCGAGATCGAGGCGGCGTTGGCGACGTTGTCGGTGCCGGTCAGCGTCAGCAGGTAGCAGTGGCCGCTCGAGACCGTCTGCGACGTCGTGCCGACGATGGTCGCCGGGGCGCCGTACGCCGAGCACGAGTTGCCGGACAGGGTGCCCGTCTGCATCGTGAGCGTCGAGCTCGCGAGGCCCGCTGCGCTGGCGGACTGTGTCTCCGTGTAGTCCGTGCGCGAGTTGATGGTCAGCGTCGTGCCGCTCGTGATGGTGCTCGAGGAGCCGCCGCCCGTCGCGGCCGTTCCGTTCGCGGAGAACGCGCCGCCCGTCGGGGCCGTCGTGTCCTTCACGAGCGTGAACGTGCCCGTACCGGTGCCGCCCTGGCGGTTCGTCGCCGTGATCGTCTGTGCACCGGTCGTCGTCGTCGAGCTCGTCCACGAGTACGCCGTGGGCGACGCGGAGGCGTACGCGCTCGTCGACGGCGAGGCGTTCGTCACCGTGCCGTTTCCGCCGGTGAAGCCCGCCACGGCGGGATAGGCGACCGTCGCGACACCCGAGTCGGCGTCCGTGAACGACGAGTTGACCGTGAACGTGCCGCTGTTCGAGCCCTGAGCGTTGTAATAGAGCGTCGACCCGCTCGCGAACGTCTGGCCGGTCAGGCCGGAGAGCGTGACGCTGTTGAGCGCCGGGCCCGTCGTGTCGACGGACTCGAGCGCGGTGACGGCCTGCGCGCTCCGGTTCGGGGCGGTGGTGCTCGTCCACGACATCGTGTGGGCGCCCGGCGCCGCCATGAGGTCGACGCTCATGCCCAGTGAGTCGGAGCCGCCCGGTGCCGAGGAGTCGGCGTGGACGTGGTACGTCTGACCGGCGCCGGCGTTCCAGGTGCCCATGGTGGCGATCGTGTCGCCCGGCGCGATCGAGTCGGCGAGCATCTGGTTCGGCCACGTCGTCGTGAACGCGGTCGAGGTGAGGCCCGGCCCCTGGCTCGTCGTCGCGGTCGAGACGGCCGCGGCGTTCTGCCAGACGTTCGCGAAGGTCTCGGCGCCGCCGACGATGCCGTCCTCGCTCTGCGCGCCGAAGCTGATCACGACGTTGTGCGCGCCGGTCGCCGGGTTCAGCGTGTAGTAGAGCGCCGTGCAGT
Organism: Gaiellaceae bacterium; assembly: GCA_035506655.1. Lineage (GTDB taxonomy): Bacteria > Actinomycetota > Thermoleophilia > Gaiellales > Gaiellaceae > Palsa-739. Next base: position 10,523 of record DATJOZ010000064.1, on the reverse strand, counting down.
CGTAGTTCGGCGCCGGGTTGGTCGCCACGACCTGACTGCCCGGCACGAGCGTCATCGCGGTGCCGTTGTAGGTGACGCTCGTCGCCTGGCACGCCGACGTGCTCGTGTTCTCGGCGTTGTAGCTGACGAGCAGCAGCTGGTTCGACACCACTGCCGGCGTGACGCTGAAAGTGAGGGAGGTGGCGGTGTGGGCGCTGCCGTTCGCGGCGACCGACCACGCGACCGCCGGGTCGATCGTGTACGGCAACGGGAGCCGCGCGTCGTCGAGTCGCAGCTCGAGGACGTGGCCGCCCGCATGACCCGCAAGCGACCAGTGCAGACCGGCGGGAGTGACGTTCTTTCCGGACTGCGTGAGCACCTCGACGGGCAGGATCGACCCCACCAGCGCGCCGCGCGTGTCGACGAGGAAGATCGAGCCGCCCGGACCGAGCTTCGGCGTGAGCGTCCCGTCGAGCGACCACCGCCAGGTCCGTTTCCCTTGCCGGTGATCGACGACGAGGAACTCCTCCGTCTTTCCGGGCACCGTGGTGATCGCCTCGCTGCCGAACGACGTCGAGCGGATGACGCCGTTTCGATGACTCCGCCACGGGCCGGCTGCGGCGACGGCGACACTCGCGAGCGAGACGACCGACGCGGTGCGTCCGGCACGCGCGTGCACGGTGTACCCGCGCTCGTCGACCGCGACGGTGACGTCGTGGGTCGGATGACGCACGAGCGGCGCATCCGTCGCGCGCGGCCCGAGCTGCGCGGCGAGGTAGGCGGGCGCCGCACCGCGGCTGCGGCTTCCGGAGAGCAGCACCGTCCCCGCCGCTGCGACGCCGAGGCACAGCAGCGCACCGATGAGGAGATGGAGGTGCCGGCGCCAGGCGATCACGCCGACACCTCCCCGACTGCATTCACCGTCGAGTCGACCCGCTGAGTGGCGAGCTCGGAGAGGGCGACGACGGTGCCTGCGGCTGAAAGGAATGCCGCTGCGACGAGCTCGAAACCAGGGCGCATGCGAACGCCCCCGGACAGGTCCGAGGGCCTCGCGTTGGTTGTCCGCAGATTCCGGAAGCTCGCCATTCCTCACGCGCGCCTGCGCGCGATCTCCACGCCATAGATCGACTGAAAGCCGGGAGAAACTGAGGGTTTCCTGGTGTGAAACCGGTAGGAAACGGCGCGGGGCGCACAAAGATCCCCCCCGTGGGGGACGGTTCGTGCGCCCGTCCGCTCGGCTGCGCGTCCGGCGGTGTCACAAGCCCTGAGTCGGCCTCAACCTCGAGTCGAGGTCGAGAGTCGTCTCAGCGGCGGTGCAGCAGCGTCCGGATCGTGTTGCCGAACGTGGCAACCGACGCCGGCCTGCGGAGGACCGTCGTGACGCCGATCGACCGCGCCTGCGACGCGAGTCCCGGGCTGTTCGTGACGGCGACGATCTGGAGCTCCGGCATCAGCGCGTGGAGGCTCGCGAGCGTCTTGATCGGGACCGAGTCGAGCCCGACGACGACCGCCGACGCCTCCGTCGAAGTCCCGGTCGCGACGGCGTCGTAGAGCTTCGCATCGGAGGTCGTCCGGACGACGTAGCCGCCGCCGAGCTCGCGCGCGAGCGACGCGGGCGCGGCGCCGGCGCCGCGGATGACGACGACGCGGAGCGGGTGCGGGCGACCGGTCGCCGTCGTCCGCGGGCGGCTCCGGAGGAAGCGCACCTTCGTCGTCGCGTCGACCGCCTGGCCGATCCCGTCCGCGTGCATCTGCAGCCGGTAGACGCCGGGGACCGTGACGCGCATCGGGACGCGGAGGATCGTCACGCCCGCGTGGCGCGTCGGCGTCTTCACCGTCTGGCCGGGGACGACGATCCCGCCCGGGCCGACGAACGAGCCGGTGACGCGCGCGGGCGCGCTCGTCGTGAAGCGGATCGCGACGAACGGGCGGTGGCGGATCCAGAGCCGCCACGCGATCGCGATGCGGATCGCGAGCCGCGTCGCCGCGCTGCGCCCGGTGACGGCGAAGAGCGAGAGGTGGCGCGTGAGGATGTGCACCGTCCCGTCGGAGTCCCGGAACCAGCCGTCGGTCTGGCCGGCCGGCAGCTGGAACGTCGCGAGCTGCGGGACGCTCTGCCACGACTTCCCGTCCTCCGACGTGAGCACCTTCGCGTTGCGCGCGGCGTTCGGGAACTGGATGTCGACGACGTCGCCGACGTTGTGGATCGGCTGCCGCCCCGGCAGGCTGAACGCGCTGACGTCGACGACGATCGCCAGCGGCGGGAGGCCGAGGAGCCCGCCGAGCGCGCGCGGCACGACCTGGATCACGGACTGCGTGTTGAACGCGCCTGCGGGCCAGGCGACGACGACGTTGCCGTCCGAGGTCGTCACGTCGTCGGGCGCGCCGGGGAAGGCGTTCTTCTGGACCGGCGGCGGCTGGTTGCCGGCCGGGCCGGGCGGCGACGTCCAGATCGTGAAGTGCGAGAGGACCGACTGGCTCTGGCCGCCGGCGGAGATCGTGCCCTGGATGACGTAGAGGCCGGGGGTCGTCGTCGCGAACGCCCACGTCTCGCTCTGGCCGGCGCGGTCGGGGAGCGGCGTCACGGAGCCGTCTGGCCGCGTGACGCTGAAGCCGCTCCAGGTGACGGACTCGTTCGCGAGCAGCGAGAGGGAGGCGACCTGGGCGATCGTCGATCCGTCGTCCGGCGACGCCGAGACGAGCACGGGGCCGAGCGCGCCGCCGCCACCGCCGGGCGAGGGCGGCGGGGGCGGAGCCGGCGTGTTGTTCGTCACGGCCGAGGCGAACGCTGCGACGGTGTTCGCCGCGGCGTCGTGGAGCGCGTTCAGCGCCGGGACGGCGTAGGAGACGGCGACCGTGTTGCTGCTCGTCACGGCCTGGGTCAGCGTGAGGGTCACGACGTTCCCGCTGATCGCGACGCCGGTGACCGCGTCGGGGCTGCCGTCGACGTTGACCGTGAAGGCGCCGCCGCCGGGCGCCGCGCCGGCAAGCGCCTCGTCGAAGGTGAGCGTCAGCGTCGCGCCGTCGACCGTGGCGGTGCCGAGCGTCGGGGCGACCGTGTCCGTCGTCCCGTTCGTGATCGCGACCGGGCCGAAGCTCGCCGCCTCGTTCTCCGTCGGCACGGCGAGGTCGCGGACCCGGTCGCCGCTCGAGCCGGGTTGCGTGTACGTGAGCTTCACCGTCTGGCTGTTGTCCGGCGGCGTCGCGAGGTTCAGCGTGATGGTCGAGCCGGAGCAGGAGATGCCCGTCGGGGCCGGCTGGGCGACGCCGTTGAACGTGACCCCGAACGCGCCCGCCGGCGTCGTCGCCGTGCAGTCGAGCGGCTCGCTCATGTCGAACGAGAGGACGGTGCCGGCGGCGTTCGTCGACCCGCTGACGAAGGTCGGCGGCGTCGTGTCCGGGATCTGCGCGACGCTCGCGCTGCCGTACGTCGCCGAGTTGCCGACCTTGTCGGTGACGACGAGCTGGTACTGGTAGCAGTGGCCGCTCGCCACGGTGGTGTCGGCGCCGCCCGAGAGCGTGATGTTCGTGAAGCCGGTCCAGCCGCCGCCGTTGCAGGTCGCGCCGACGAGCGTCGTCTCCGCACGCTGCACCTGGGCTGTGTCGAGGCCCGAGCCGCCCGGGTCGCTCGCCGAGGTCGTGATCGAGAGCGGTGCGCTCGCGACGCCGTTCGTGTAGCTGATCGAGCCGTTCGGCGGCGTCGTGTCGGAGACGACGCTCAGCGTGTCGACCGAGGCCGTCGGGTCGCGCGTGAGCTGGATCGTGTCCGCGATGCCGCCGCCCGTCCAGCTGTACGTGCCGGAGAGGAACGGCGCGACGCTCGCGATGGTGTCGACCGGCGGCGCGCTCGTCAGCGAGCCGGACGGCTTGCCCTGCCACGTCGCCTGCGTCACGCCGGTCTGCCCGTCCGCGGTGAGCTCGAGCTGGAAGCTCCCGCTGCCGCCGCCGAGGTAGAGCGTCGTGCCGGTGAGGTACGTGCCGGACGAGGCGCCGGGCGCGAGGGCGATCGGCGAGCTGTTCGTCAGCTTCGCGACGGAGCCGGAGCTGTACGTCGTCTGGAGCCCGGTGCCGTTCGTGACGACGAGCTGGTACTCGTAGCAGTTGCCGGCCGCGACGCCCGAATCGGTGATCGGGCTCGAGCCCGGGTTCGACGCGATCGTCGCGAAGCCCGAGAACGAGCCGCACGTCGTGCCGGTCAGCGTCGCGTCCGCACGCTGGACGAGGATCTGCGCGATCCCCGACTGCGGGTCGGAGCCGCTCGCCCAGTCGACCGGCAGCGCGCCGAGGTTCGTCACGCCGTCCGGGTAGGCGATCGACCCGCCGGACGGCGGCGTCGAGTCGACGAGCACGGTCGTCGAGGTGGTGGAGACGTTGCCGACGTTGTCGGTGCCGGTGAGCGTGTACTCGTAGCACTGGCCGTCCGCCGGGACGGTGTCGTTCGCCGAGTGGCCGGAGAGCGGGACGACCGTCGAGCCCGCGTAGCCGGAGCCCGGGCAGACGCCGCCGGACGGTGCGAGCGGGTCGGAGCGGGTCACGACGTTGGAGGCCATGCCGGAGCCGGAGTCCGCGTAGTCGGCCTCGGTGACGGCGATCGTCGTCGACGTCGAGGTCGGCGCGACGGAGACCGAGCCGCCGGACGGCGCCGTCGAGTCCTGCGTCACCGTGTACGTGCCCGGCGTCGAGCCGAGGCCGGCGTTGTCGTTCACGACGACCGACTGGCCGCCCGTCGGCCCGGTCGTCGTCCCGTCGAACGTCACGTCGATCCTGTCGACGGTCTGCGTGACGCCGAAGTTCGAGCCGCCGCTCGCGTTCAGCGGGGAGAACGTGTAGCCGCCGTTGCCCGCGACGATGCCCGACTCCGGATCGCTCGAGCCGGTCGCCGTGATCGTGAACGTGCCGCCCGGCGCCGGCCGGAAGAAGAGCGTCGACCCGGTGAGGAACGTGTTCCCGGACGAGAGGTTCGAGAAGACGACCGTCGGCTGCGTCGGCGGCGTCGTGTCGACCATGACGACGGTCGAGAGCGACGCCGTGTTGCCGACGTTGTCGGTGCCGGTCAGTGTGAAGAGATAGCAGTTGCCGTTCGAGACGGTCTGCGGCGTCGTGCCGGAGATCGTCGTCGGCGCGCCGTACGCTCCGCACGTGTTCGCGGCGAACGGCGCCGACTCGACGGTCAGCGTCGAGCTCGCGATGCCGGAGCCGGCGTCGGTGTAGTCGGTGCGGCTGTCGATCGTGACGGTCGAGCCGCTCGTGAAGTAGCTCGAGGTCGGGCTCGCGGCGGCGGCGGTGCCGTTCACCGTGAGCGCGCCGCCCGACGGCGCCGTCGAGTCCGCGGTGACGGTGTACGTCGCGTCACCCGAGTCGAGGCCGGCGGTGTCCGTCGAGTGGACGGTGTACGTGTTGCTGCCGGAGCTCAGGCCGTCGAAGGTCTCCGCGAGCTGGTTGCCGGGCTGCGTGCCGCCCTGGGAGAACGTGTAGCTCGCGACGCCCGACTCCGGGTCGGTCGAGCCGTTCGCGTTCACCGTGTAGGTGCCGCCGGCCGACGGGCGGAAGAAGAGCGTCCCGAGGCCGTCGTCGTACGTGTTGCCGGCGGAGAGGCCGCTGAAGGCGACGCTCGGCGTCGACGGCGGCGTCGTGTCGATCATCAGGGTGACGGAGAGGCTCGCCTCGTTGTCGACGTTGTCGGCACCGGTCAGCGTGAAGCGGTAGCAGTTGCCGCTCGTGAACGTGATCGGGCTGAGATCCGTTCCGGTGATCGTCGTCGGCGTGCCGTAGCTGCCGCAGCTGCCGGCGGCGAGCGGCGCCGCCTCGACCGTCAGGAGCGAGCTCGCGAGCCCGGAGCCGGTCGGCCCGTCCGTCGAGTAGTCGGTGCGCGTGTCGACCGTGACGCTCGTGCTCGTCTGCCAGGCGGAGACGCCGCCCGCCGTCGCGACGTTCCCGTCGACCGTGAGGGCGCCGCCCGTCGGCGCGGCGTTGTCGAGCACGAACGTAATCGTGTCGTCCCCGGTGTTCGGCGTCGGCACGACGGCGTCCGTCGAGGTGACGTCCGCGAGGCCGGGCTCCGTCGTCGCCGAGGAGTCGAACGTGTACTGCGGCGAGTCGACGTTCCAGGGGTTCGCGCTCGAGTTCGTCTGCGTGCCGCCGGAGCCCGTGAAGCCGGCCGTCCCGGTGAGATCCGGGAAGTCGATGCTCGCGGTGCCGGTCTGGTCGGTCGACGACGCGTGGATCTTGAAGGCGCCGCCGCCGGACGCGGTGCTGTAGAAGAGGTCGTAGGCGCTCGACGGCGTGACGGTCGTCATGAACGCGTGCGACGCGCCGGTGAGCGAGAGGTCGGTCACCGGCGGCGTGACGTCGGCGCCGAAGGTGAAGTGGACGATCTGGTCGACCTCGGCGTTGCCGACGTTGTCGGTCGCGTGGATCGCGGTCACGTAGTGATGTCCGTCGGTGAGCGCGCTCGCGTCGATCGGGTAGTTCCAGTTCGAGCCGGCGAGCGTCGCTGCGAGCGGGACGGGCGTCGCCGAGGTGAAGCCGGAGCCGTCGAAGTACCGGTTCAGGCCGAACGTCGTGTCCTCGATCGTGAGGCTCACCGACGCGACGCCGGAGGCCGCGTCGGAGACGGTGCCGCACACGTTGCCGCCGGCCGGCGTGCCGGTGCACGTTCCGCCGCCGCCGTTCCAGGAGCTCGTGTCGTAGTTCGCGTTCTCGACCGGGAACTGGACGTTCGTCGCCGGCGGCGCGCCGTCGGCGGTGATCGTGATCGTCGCGTTCGTGCTGCCCGGGGACGGGAGCGTGACGCCGTTCGTCGCGTTGATCGTCTGCGCGCCGGGCGACGAGATCGGCGTGCTCGTCCCGTCGAAGGAGTACGTCGAGGACTCGTAGTTCGTCCCGCCGGTGTTCGTGCCGGCGTTCGAGCCGGTGCCGAAGACGGACGGGAACGTCACGGTGCCGATGCCGGTGTCCGGGTCGCTCGCGCTCGCCTCGAGCGTGAACGAGCCCTGGCCGGCCGCCCTGAGGAAGAGCGTCGTCGTGCCTGCGTCGTAGTGCTGGGCGCCGGCGCCCGTCAGCGCGACGGGGGTCGAGACCGAGAGGAGCGGGGCGCTGTTGTCGACGGTGACGGTGTTGATCGACGAGGTCGTCGCGTTCGCGACGTTGTCGGTCGCGACCGCGGCCAGCGCGTAGTCGTGACCGTCGGTCGCGCCGGTGTTCGTCCAGGAGACCGAGTAGACGCCGAGCGTCGGCGTCGTCTGGGTCGCGCCGACCTGCGAGCCGAAGAGGCCGGTGTCGGTCGGGTCGCAGCCCGGGTGCGCGGTCGCGTCGCACTCGAAGAACGCGACGGACGCGACGCCCGATCCGGAGTCGCTCGGAGCGGCGGAGAGGACGACGCCGGTGCGCACCTTCGCGCCGTCCGCCGGGCCGCCGAGCGAGAACGCGGCCGGGCCGACCCCGTCGGCGTCGACCGAGAGCGCGTCGGTGGAGGTCAGCGCGCCGGACGGGACGGTGTCGCCGTTGTACGCGGTGACGGTCTGCGAGCCTTGATCGGTGATCGGGGTGCCGGTGCCGTCGAAGCTGTAGGTCGAGGACGTGTACGTGCTGCCGCTCGTCGGCGTGGTCTGGTCGTTCGATCCGGTGCCGAACAGGGCCGGGAAGTTCACCTTCGCGATGCCGGACTGCGCATCCGTCGCGTCGCCGGTGAGCGCGAAGCTCCCGGCCTCCGTCGCGTTCAGCCAGAGGATCTTCGCGCCGCCGTCCCAGTACTCGTACGGGCCGCTCGTCGAGGCCGACGCCGAGACCGCGGGCGCCGTCGTGTCGACGGTGAACGTGCGCGTCGCGGAGTACGCCGACGCGTTGGTCGAGGCGTCGACGTTCTTCGCGCGCCACCAGTACTGCGTGCCGGTCGTGAGGCCGAAGCCGCCGGGCACGGCCGCGCTGCCGGCCTGGCCGACGGCGAGCGCCGTGCTCGTCGAGTCGAACGTGCCGAGCGAGGCCGAGCAGTTGCTCGTCGAGCAGACCTCGAACGTCACCTTGCCGGTGTCGAGCGTGTCCGGGTCGGAGAACGTCGCGGAGAGCGTCGGCGTCGTGACGCTCGTGAAGACGCCGTCGGCGGGGGAGACGAGCGCGGGCGTCGCCGGCGGCGCGTCGGGCGTGAGGTTCGTGACGGCCTGCGCGGAGTAGGTCGCGGCCTGGTTGCCGGCCGGGTCGCGGAGCGCGGTGCCCGAGTAGGCGACCGTGACGACGTCGAGGTACTGCGCCGGCGTGTGGAGGGTCAGCTCGACGACGGTGTTTCCGGAGGTGAAGGCGACCGCGTCGACGGCGACGGTCGAGCCGTTGACCTTCACCGTGAAGTCCGAGGGCGCGGCGGGGAAGCTCGGGTCGAGCGCCTCGGAGTAGGTGATGTCGAGCGCCGCGCCGTTCACCGACCGCGAGCTCGCGGTCGGGACGGTCGTGTCGATCGAGATGGTCTTGTTGGCGGAGAGCGAGCCGGCGGCGCCCGGGGCGGCGAGGGTGAGCGTCGCGTCGTTCGTTGCGGCGTCCTGGATCGTGCCGCCGTTCAGGGCGAGCGAGCTCGTCGCGGCGTAGTCGAGGAGCGAGGCGGTGTCGCCGGGCTGGACGGCGTAGTCGAACGTGAGCGTGCTCGTGCCGGAGCCGGATGCGTAGGTCGCGTCCTCGGCCGGGCTCGTGTTCAGCGCGAGCGTCGGGGCGCCCGTGACGGTGACAGGCTCTGTAAAGGCGACCTGGACGTGGATCGTCGCGCCGGCGTTGTAGGAGCCGTTCGCGTTCGTCGCGGTGACGTTCGTCACGGCCGGCGCGGTGGTGTCGATCGTGATGCTCTTGCTGGCGGAGAGCGAGCCCGCGGCGCCCGGCGAGGCGAGCGTGAGCGTCGCGTCGTTCGAGGCGACGTCGCGGATCGTCCCGCCGTTCAGCGTGAGCGAGGTCGTCGCCGTGTAGTCGAGGTCGGCGCTCGTGTCGCCGGCCTGGACGGTGTAGTCGAAGGTCAGCGTGCTCGTCCCCGAGCCGCCCGCGTAGGTCGCCGAGCGGGCCGGGCTCGTGTCGAGCGCGAGCTTCGGCGTGCCGGTGACGGTGACAGGCTCTGTAAAGGCGACGGTGACGTGGATCGTCGCGCCCGTCGTGTACGCGCCGTTCGCGTTCGTCGCCGAGACGCCCGCCACCATCGGCGCGGTCGTGTCGATGACGATGCTCTTGTTCGCCCCGAGCGAGCCCGGAGCGCCCGGCGTCGGGAGCGTCAGCGTCGCGTCGTTCGTCGCGGCGTCCTGGATCGTCCCGCCGTTCAGCGCGAGCGAGGTCGTCGCCGCGTAGTCGAGGAGCGGCGCGTCGTCGCCCGGCTGCACCACGTAGTCGAAGGTCAGCGTCGAGGTTCCGGAGCCCGACGCGTACGTCGCGTCCTCGGCGGGCGTCGTGTTCAGTGCGAGCGTCGGCGTGCCGGTGACAGTGACCGGCTCGCTGAAGCCGACCGTGACGTGGATCGTCTGGCCCGCGACGTAGTAGCCGTCGGCGCTCGTCGAGCTGACGCTCGTGACGGTCGGCGCGGTCGTGTCGATCACGATCGCCTTGTTGAACCCGAGCGAGCCCGCGCCGCCCGGGCTCGGCAGCGTCAGGTCGGCGTCGTTCGCCGCCGCGTCCTGGATCGTGCCGCCGCTCAGGGCGAGGGCGGTCGTCGAGGTGTAGTCGAGGTCTGCGCTCGTGTCGCCGGGCTGGACCGTGTAGTCGAAGGTGAGCGTCGAGGTGCCGCTGCCCGAGACGTAGCTCGAATCCTCGCCGGTGTTCAGCGCGAGTGTCGGCGTCCCGGTGACGGTGACGGGCTCGTCGAACGCGACCTGGACGTCGACCACCTGGCCGGCCTTGTAGGCGCCGTCTGTGTTCGTCGCGGTGACGTTGGTGACGGTCGGTGCGGTGGTGTCGATGACGATGTTCTTGTTTGCGCCGAGCGAGCCGGCGGTGCCCGGGGAGGCGAGGGTGAGGTCGGCGACGTTGGTCGCGGCGTCCTTGATCGTGCCGCCGTTGAGGGCGAGCGCGGTGGTCGCGGTGTAGTCGAGGTCTGCGCTCGTGTCGCCGGCCTGGACGGTGTAGTCGAAGGTGAGCGTCGTGCCGCCGCTGCCCGACGCGTAGGTGGCGTCCCGGCCGGTGTCGAGCGCGAGGGTCGGCGACCCGGTGACGACGACGGGCTCGGCGAAGACGACCTGGACGTGGATCGTCGTGCTCGCGCCGTAGGAGCCGTCGGCGTTGGACGCGGTGACGTTGGAGACCGTCGGCGCGGTCGTGTCGATCGTGATGCTCTTGTTGGCGGAGAGCGAGCCGGCGGCGCCCGGCGTCGGGAGCGTGAGCGTCGCGTCGTTCGTCGCCGCGTCGCGGATCGTGCCGCCGTTCAGCGTGAGCGAGGTCGTCGCGGCGTAGTCGAGGAGCCCGGCGTTGTCGCCTGCCTGGACGGTGTAGTCGAAGGTGAGCGTCGATGTCCCGGAGCCGCTCGCGTACGTCGCCGAGCGGGCCGGCGTGGTGTCGAGCGCGAGCGTCGGCGTGCCGGTGACGGTGAC
>DATJOZ010000063.1:0-3647 GCA_035506655.1 Gaiellaceae bacterium | reverse complement strand
GGCCGAGGAGGAGACCGAGGCCGGCGTGCTCGTGCGATGAGAGCGCTCGTCGTCTCCGGTATCTGGCCGCCCGACGTCGGCGGTCCCGCGAGCCACGCGCCCGATGTCGCCGCGTTCCTCCGCGCGCGCGGGCACGAGGTCGAGGTCGTCACGACCGCGTCGGCGCCGCCCGCGGCGGAGGAGTATCCGGTGCACTGGATCTCGCGCTCGCTGCCGAAAGGCGTGATCCATGCGCGCACCGCGGCGGAGATCGCGAAGCGCGCGCGACGGGCCGACGTCGTGTACACGACGGGGATGTTCGGGCGCAGCGCGTCCGGCGCGACGGCGGCGCTCCGGCCGTACGTCGTGAAGCTCACGGCCGACCCCGCGTTCGAGCGGGCGCGGCGGCGCGGGATGGTCGGCGGCGACGTCGACGAGTTCCAGCACGCGAGGGGCGACGCGGCGATCCGCGTGCTGCGCGTCGCGCGCAACGCGGAGCTGCGCCACGCGGCGCACGTCTTCACGCCGAGCTCGTATCTTCGCGACCTCGCCGTCTCGTGGGGCGTGCCCGCGGGGCGCGTGTCGGTGCTTCCGAACCCGGCGCCGACGGTGCCGGCGCTGCGCCCGCGCGACGAGCTGCGCGCCGAGCTCGGCGTCGACGGGCCGGCGCTCGCGTTCGCCGGGCGGATCACGGCGCAGAAGTCGCTCGACGTCGCGCTCGACGCGGTCGCGGCGAACCCGGGCGTGACGTTCCTCGTCGTCGGCGAAGGCGACGAGCGCGCACGGCTCGAGGCGCGCGGCGTCGACGGCGTGCGCTTCCTCGGGCCGCTGCCGCGAGCGCGGGTGCTCGAGGTCTTCGCCGCCGCCGACGCGTCGCTCATGTCGTCCGCGTGGGAGAACTTCCCGCACACGGCCGTCGAGGCGCTCGCCGTCGGCACGCCGGTGATCGCGACCGCCGTCGGCGGCGTGCCCGAAGTCGTCCGCGATGGCGAGAACGGCCTGCTCGTCCCCGCCGGCGACGCGGACGCGCTGGCGGACGCGATCCGGCGCTTCGTCGGCGACGGCGCGCTGCAGGAGCGTCTCCGCGCCGCGGCCGCACCGTCCGTGGAGCGCTACGCGCCGGAGCGGGTCTTCGAGCGGCTCGAGCTCGTGCTCCTGGAGGCCGCCCGGCGATGAAACGGCGCGCCCTCTTCGTCTCGCCGAGCACATACCGGCTGCCGCTCGATCCCGCGCTCGCACGCAAGTGGGACGCGCTCGGCGAGGAGCTCGACGTGCGCGTGCTCGCGTCCGGCGACGGTGGCGACGCGACGTTCCGGCTCGACCCCGACCACGGGCTCGCCGCGTACTACGCGAGGCTGCCGTACCGGATCAGACGCGAGGTGCGAGCGTTCGACCCGGACGTGATCGTCGCGCAGAGCCCGTACGAGGCGCTCGCGGCGCGGCCCGTGCGCGGCCGCGCAAAGGTCCTGCTCGAGATCCACGGCGACTGGGACACGGCGTCGCGGCTCTACGGCTCGCGTGCGCGCGTGCTGCTCGAGCCGGTGAGCCGCCCGCTCGCGCGCCGCGCCGTCCGCCACGCCGACGCGGTTCGCACGCTCTCGCCGTACACGAGCGGCCTCGTCCGCGCGGTCGGCGTCGAGCCCGCGGCGGAGTTCACCGCGTACTTCGACGAGTCCGCGTTCACGAGCCGCCCGCCGGCACCGCTGCCCGAGGAGCCGTCCGCGCTCTTCGTCGGCGTCCTCGAGCGCTACAAGAACGTCGCCGGGCTCGCGGCCGCGTGGCGCGTCGTCGCGCACGCGCTGCCGGAGGCGAGGCTGCGGATCATCGGCGCGGGCCACGAGACGGAGCTCGTCCGCCGGCTCGTCGCGGACGTGCCCGGCGTCGAGTGGACGGAGCGCGTGCCGCAGTCCGAGGTGGCCGACGCGCTCGACGCGGCGAGCCTCCTGCTGCTGCCGTCCTTCTCCGAGGGGCTGCCGCGGATCGTGATGGAGGCGTTCGCGCGCGGCCGGCCCGTCGTCGGCGCGCGCGCCGGAGGGATTCCCGACATCGTCCGGGACGGCGAGAACGGGATCCTCGTCGACCCGCGCGACCCGGCGTCGATCGCCGGCGGCGTGCTGCGCGTGCTCCGCGACCGCGCGCTGCTCGAGCGCCTCGCCGCCGCCGCGCAGGCCGACGCGCAGCGCTGGCTCGAGACGCCGGAGGGGTTCGCGTCGAAGATGCGCCGGCTCGTCGAGGGGCTCGCGTGAAGCGCGTCGTCTTCATCACGCAGGCGGCCGACCCCGACCATCCGGTACTCGGCGCGACGCTGCCGAAGATCCGCGCGCTCGCGGAGCGGGTCGACGAGGTGGTCGTGCTCGCCGACTCGGTCGTGCCGGAGGCGCTGCCGGAGAACTGCCGCGCGCGGAGCTTCGCCGGCTCGTCGCAGGCCGAGCGCGGCGCGCGCTGCTTCGCCGTGCTGGGCCAGGAGATCCCGCGGAAGCCCGTCGCCGTCCTCGCGCACATGGCGCCGGTGTACGCGCTCATCGCCGCGCCGGTCGCGCGCCCTCTGCGCGTGCCGCTCCTGCTCTGGTTCACGCAGCAGGCCGGCGGCACGCTCCTCGACACGGCTGAGCGCGTCGTGACCGCGATCCTCACCGTCGACGAGCGGAGCGTCCCGATCTCCTCGCCGAAGATCCACGCGATCGGCCACGGGATCGACGTCGACGCGCTGCCGTGCGTCCCGGAGCGCCGGCCGCCGCTGCGCCGGCTCCTCGGGCTCGGCCGGTACGCGCCGGTGAAGGGCTGGGGCACGGTCCTCCGCGCGCTGCCGGAGCTTCCCGACGCGACGCTCACGATCCACGGGCCGGTGCTCACCGACATCGACCGCGCCGAGAAGCCGAAGCTCGTCGCGCTCGCGTCCGAGCTCGGCGTGCGCGACCGCGTCACGTTCGGCGACGAGATCGCGTACGCCGAGGTGCCGCATCTGTTCAACCTCGCGGAGGCGGTCGTGAACGCGACGCGCGGCAACGCGGCGGACAAGATCGTCTACGAGGCCGCGGCGTCGTGCCTGCCGGTGTTCGCCGCGTCGCCGGTGTTCGACGGACTGCTCCCGGAGGCGCTGCGCTTCCACGGCGACCATCCCGACTCGCTCGCCGCGCGCATCCGCGAATACGAGGGCGGCGCCGGGCCGGAGCTCCGCGAGCGCGTCGCGGCCGAGCACTCCGCCGGGCACTGGGCCGACCGCGTGCTCGAGGTGGCGGGCGCGTGAAGCCGCGCGTCCTCTTCGTCTCGCGCGAGCGGTTCCGCCTGCCGCTCGACGGCGCGCAGAAGCGGAAGTGGGACGCGGTGTCCGAGGTCGTCGAGCCGCGCGTCGTCGCCGCCGCGGCCGACGGCTCCCCGACGCGAGACGACGTGTTCCGCCTCGCCGGCCCCGCGACCCCGCGCGCGCTCGACGGCGCGCTCTACTACCTGCAGCTCTCGTCGCGGATCGCGCGCGAGCTGCGCGACTTCCGCCCGGACGCGGCGCTCGTCCAGGGGATCCACGAGACGGTCGCGTTCCTGCTCGCGCGGCAGCGCGCGCGCGTGCCGACGAAGCTGATCCTCGACGTCCAGGGCGACTGGCACGAGGCGACGCGGCTCTACGGCTCGCCGTTCCGCCGGCTGCTCAACCCGCTGAACGACGCGCTCGC
>DATJOZ010000062.1:0-75553 GCA_035506655.1 Gaiellaceae bacterium | reverse complement strand
CCGCGCGAGCAGGTCGTCCCGCGAGCCGTTCGCGTGGCGAAGCGCGCATACCACGGCGTGGCTGGCGGCGACGGCGTAGGCAACGGTGGCGAAGTCGGAGGCATCCCCCTCGATGACCGTCAGGCGTTCCTCCGTCCACTGCGGCGTCGAGCCGTTGACGAGCAGCGTGACCTCGTGGCCGGCCGCGATCGCCTGCGCGACGAGCTCGCGGCCGACGCCTTCCGTCCCGCCGAAGACGGTGAGCCTCATGACGCCACCATGGTCGGCGCGCCGAAGCCGGCCACCGCGTAGGCGTCAGGCCCGTCGAGCGTCTCCGCCTGGAAGAGCGCCTCCGCGAGGGAGTCGAGCCGTTCGCGGTTGTCGGTGAGGATCTGTACGGCCTCGTCGTGCGCCTCGCCGACGATGCGCCGCATCTCGTCGTCGATCCGCTGCTTCGTCCGCTCGGAGACCTCCGAGACGCCGGGCATCAGCGCCGAACCGTCGCCGTCCTGCGGGAGGACGGTCACGAAGCCGATCGCGTCGCTCATGCCGAAGCGGCCGACCATGTTGCGGGCGAGCTGCGTCGCCTGGCGGATGTCGGACTCGGCGCCGGTGGTCTCGTCGCCGTAGACGACCTCCTCGGCGGCGCGGCCGCCGGTCGCGACCTTGATGTGGGCGAGCAGGCTCTCCTTGTCGTAGTTGAAGCGGTCGCTTCCGGGCGCCGAGATGGTGACGCCGAGGCTCATCGTGCGCGGGATGATCGAGATCTTCCGGACCGGGTCGGCGCCGGGGCTGAGCATCCCGACGAGCGCGTGCCCGGCCTCGTGGTAGGCGGTGCGCCGCTTGTCGCTCTCGCTGAGCCGCAGCTTGCGCGCGGTTCCGAGCTCGATCTTCTCGAGCGCGTCGGTGAAGTCGCCCATCGTCACCTGCTCGTGCTCGCGGCGTGCCGCGAGGAGCGCCGCCTCGTTGGCGAGGTTGGCGAGATCCGCGCCGACCATGCCGGCCGTCGTCGCGGCGAGCGCGTCCAGGTCGACGTCGTGGGCGAGCGGCACCTCGCGGGTGTGGACGCGCAGGATCTGCTCGCGCCCGTCCTTGTCCGGCGGCTGAACGGGCACGCGCCGGTCGAAGCGGCCCGGCCGGAGCAGCGCCGAGTCGAGCACGTCCGGGCGGTTCGTCGCCGCGATGACGATGACGCCGGTGGACGCGTCGAAGCCGTCCATCTCGGTCAGGATCTGGTTGAGCGTCTGCTCGCGCTCGTCGTTGGCGCCGCTGAAGGCGCCGGAGCCGCGCGAGCGGCCGATCGCGTCGATCTCGTCGATGAAGATGATCGACGGGGAGGCCGCCTTCGCCTGCGCGAACAGGTCGCGGACGCGGGAGGCGCCGACGCCGACGATCATCTCGACGAACTCGGACGCGGACATCGAGAAGAACGGCACGTTCGCCTCGCCCGCCACGGCCCGCGCGAGGAGCGTCTTGCCCGTTCCCGGCTGCCCCGTCAGCAGCACGCCGCGGGGGATGTGGGCGCCGAGCTTCTGGTACTTCCCCGGATCGCGGAGGAAGTCGACGACCTCGGCCAGCTCCTGCTTGGCCTCGTCGATGCCGGCGACGTCGGCGAACGTGACCCGCTCGCTCGTCGGCTCGTACTTCTTCGCCTTCGAGCCGCCGAAGGAGAACATGCTGCCGCTGCCCGACCGTCTCATGATCCAGTACCAGAGGCCGAAGAACAGGATCGTCGGGAGGAACCCGGCCACGAGCGTCTCCCAGAACGGCGTTCCCGGCGGCGCCTTGGCGGTGACGACGACGCCCTTCTCCTGCAGCATCGCGTCGAGCGCCTTCGTGTCCGCGAAGTCCGGCACCCTCGTCGAGAACGCGGTCGTGGCCCGCGCGTCCTTCGCGCGTGCGGGGTAGCGGATCGCATGCTTGAGCGTCCCCTGGATCGCGGCGTCCTGGGCCGTGATCGTCGTGACGTTGCCGGCCTGCACCTGCGCGAGGAAGGTCGGCGAGTACGGGATCGTGACCCGTGGCGGCCCGGAGGCGCCGTAGAGGAGAAGGACGAGCAGCCAGTTGAGCGCCAGGAGCAGCATGAAGGCGCCCAGTTCGCGCCGGCCGAGATGGGGCTTCGCGGCCTGCCCGTCTTCCGGGCTCTTGTCGGTCTCGGTCGGCTTCATCGGGGTCTCCTTCGTCGTCGGGTCGGGGAGAGCGTCCACCCCGGCGCTGCCACCCCGCTGCCAACCGCGCGGGCCTGGATGCCACTTCACTCCGCGCCCCGAGCGTGCGAGACTCCTCGTCCGAGGAGGGCTCGAGGCGCGTATGCAGGAGCTGCTGGAGATCCGGCTTCTCGGCCCGTTCGAGGTTTCCGTTCGCGGGACGTCGGCGGACGTGGGAGGCGCGAAGCGCCAGGCGCTGCTGGCGATGCTCGCGCTCGCGGAAGGGCGCCCCGTCGAGGTCGACGCGCTCGTCGACGCGCTCTGGGGCGAGGAGCTTCCGGCCGCCCCGCGGAACGCGCTCCACCACCACATCGCCCGCCTTCGCGCCGCGGTCGGCGAGGGGTCGATCGTCGGCGCCGCCGACGGGTACGCGCTGAAGGGCGCCGGAGTGGACGCGACCCGGTTCGCGGACCTGCTCGCGGAAGCGCGCGCCGCGCTGCGAGACGGTGACGTACCCGCCGCGGCGGACGCCGTGTCGGGGGCGCTGGCGCTCTGGCGCGGCCCGGCGCTGCAGGGGCTGACCGGCACCGCGTGGTTCGCCGCCGAGGCGCGCCGGCTCGAGACGCTGCACGTCGACGCGCTCGAGGAGGACTTCGAGATCAGGCTCGCGCTCGGCGAGCACCGGGAGCTCACGCCGGCGCTCCGCTCGGCGCTCGCCGCCAATCCGTTCCGCGAGCGGCTGTGGGGGCAGCTGATGCTCGCGCTCTACCGCAGCGGCCGGCAGGCGGATGCCCTCGAGACCTACCAGGAGGCGCGGCGCGTGCTCGCCGACGAGCTCGGGCTCGAGCCGGGCCCCGAGCTCCGGCGCCTGCAGGAGGCGATCCTCGCGCACGACCCGTCGATCGCGGCGGTCCCGGTCGCACGCAGGCGCCGCGGCAACCTGCCGGCGCCGTCGACGTCCTTCGTCGGGCGCAGCGACGAGCTCGGCCGGGTCTCCGGCCTGCTGCACGAGCACCGGCTGGTGACGCTCACCGGGCCTCCCGGCGTCGGCAAGAGCAGGCTCGCGATCGAGACGGCGCGGTCGCTCGAGCGCGAGTGCCCCGGCGGCATCTGGCTCGTCGACTTCGCGCGCGCGGGCGGCCCGGACGACGCCGTTCGCCTCCTCGCAAACGTCCTCGACGTGCGCGCCGCCGACCCGCTCGCGCGCGTCGCCTCGCGCCTTCGGGACGCCTGCGCGCTCGTCGTCCTCGATGGGTGCGAGCACGTCCTGGAGGAAGCGACGCGGATCGCCTCGACGCTTCTGGCCGAGTGTCCCGAGCTCCGCATTCTCGCGACGAGCCGTGAGGCGCTCCGCGTCGCCGGGGACGTGCGGATCGCGGTCGCGCCGCTCGGCGACGCGGCCGCCGAGCTCTTTCTCGAGCGCGCGCGGGCGGCGCGGCCCGGCTTCGAGCCGGACGCCGACGCCGTCGCGCTCGCGGCCGAGATCGCGGGGCGGGTGGACGGCCTGCCGCTCGCGATCGAGCTCGCCGCCGCCCGCGTCAACGTGCTCGGGCTCGCCGAGCTCCTCGCGATCCTCGAGCGGCGCGCCGCGCTCCTGCGCGACGTCCCGGAGTCCGATCCGAGCCGCGGCGCGCTGCAGGGGCTCGTCGAGTGGAGCTACGACCTCCTGCACGGAGACGAGAAGACACTGCTCCAGCAGCTCGCCGTCCACCGCGGCGGCGCGTCGCTCGCGTCGCTCGCAGCCGTCGGGGAGACGCACGGCCTCAACGAGGCGACCGTCACGTATCTCATCTCCGCTCTCGTCGACAAGTCGATCGTCTCGGCCTCGTTCACGGGCGGCATCGCGCGGTACGACGTGCTCGACACCGTCCGCGACTACGTCCTCGAGCGGCTCGCGGAGAGCGGCGGGCTTGCGGCGGCCCGCGCCGCGCACGCCGGGTACTTCGCCGGGCTGGCCGACGAGGCGCGCGTCGAGCTGCGCGGCCCGCAGTGGCTTCGCTGGCAGATCCGCCTGGAGCTGGAGAACGACAATCTCTGGGCTGCGCTCGCGTTCGCGCAGGAGGCGCCGGACCCCGCGATCGCCGGTCGGCTCGGGACGCTCGGCTGGTACTTCGTCCTGGCCGAGCGCATCTCGGAGGGCCGGCGCTTCCTCGAGCTCGCCCTCGCGGCCGGCAGCGACGACACGCCGGCCGAGTTGCGGGTCGAGCTCCTCGCCGTCCTCTGCTACATGGCGACCGAGGAGCTCGACCTCGGCGCCGCGCTCGCGGCCGGCGAGCGTGCGCTCGCCCTCGCCGCCACGACCGAGGAGCCGGGAGCGATCGGGCTCGCGCAGTTGACCCTCGCGAACGCCCTCGCGCAGTCCGGGGACGCGGAGCGTGCCGACGCGACGGCGCAGGACGCGTGCGCGACCTACGAGGCGGCCGGGGACGCGTGGGGCGCGGCGGCGAGCAGCCTCATCCGGGCGGTCGTCGCGGCGCACGGCGGCGACGTCGCGACCGTCGCCGCGATGGCCGCGGCGGTCCGCCGCCACGCGGACGCCATCGACTACGACGCGTTCCGCCTCCCGGAGCTCCTGCTCGAGGCGTGGATCGCCGAGCGGCGGCAGGACGACGCGGCCGCGGTGGACGCGTACCGGCGCACGCTCGAGCTTGCGCCGCGCGTCGGGTTCGGCGACCACGCTGCGTTCGCCCTCGCCGGGCTCGGAGCGAACGCGCTCGCGAACGGGGATCTGCGCGAGGCCGAGGAGCTGCAACGGCAGGCGCTCGCTGCGGCCGAGGCCGCAGAGGCGTCGTGGGTCGCTGCGCATGCGCGCGTCCAGCTCGCGCGCATCGCGGCGGCGGCCGGAGATCTCGACGCCGCCGAGCGGCTGTACGGCGACGTCCTCGAGTGGTCGCACGTGCCGCGGCCGCATCAGGCGCGCGAGAGCCTCTTCCGCGCGCTTGCCGGCAGCCCGGCCGCGGCAGCGTCGCTCGGGCTCGAGGAGATCGCCGCGCGCACCTGAGCTGGCAGAGCCGCCGCCGCGCCCGGCAGAGCGTTGGCATCGGCGCACGCGAGCCTTCGTCTCGTGAAGAACAGACGAGCAGGAGGCTCGACATGAGCACCACCACGAGCGAGGATCGGCTCGCCGAGGTCCAATGCCGGATCGACCGGCTGCAGGCGCGTGTGCAGTCCGGTGCGCCGCGGGCCCGGCGCCACCTCGATGCATTGCGCGACGAGGAGGCCGCGGTTCGCGCCGCGCTCCTCCAGGCTCCCGACGAGGTCGACGAGAAGCTCGGACGGCTGCGGACGCGGCTCGACGTGGCCGAGCACTCGCTCGAGGCGGACGGGTCGGACGACTGGTCGACCTACGTGACCGCCGTCGAGGCCGAGCTTCGAAGCTGGGACACGTACCTCGAGCGCCTCCAGGCGAGCGTCGCGGCGAGGGCGTGGAGGGAGCGCGAGCGTGCCGAGGCGGCGATCGGCGACGTCCGCAGCCGCCGGATCGCCGTCGGCGAGCGACTGGCTCGGGTGCGCGACTCCGACGGCGCCGTCCCGCAGGAAGCGAGGAAGCACGTGACGGCCGCCCGCGACGAGCTGGAGCAGAGGGCCGCCGAGCTGTCCAGAACGTTGAGCTGAGAGGAGCGAGAGAGATGAGCGCAAGGACGCAGCAGCGCACAGAGGCCGAGGACGCGCAGATCCTCGTCTGCTACGACGGCTCCGACGAGTCGAAGCGGGCGGTCGAAGCGGCCGCCGCGCTCCTCGGGCCGCGGCACGCCGTCGTGCTGAACGTGGCGCCGGCGATGACGCTCGCGGAAAGTGCGGCGGCAACGCCGTCGCCCGTTGCGGGCGGCGCGTTCGGAGACCTGAACAGGGCCGACGCGCTCATTCGTGCGGAGGCCGGTGCGGCACAGGCGCGTCGCGCCGGGTTGCACGCGGAGGCGCGCGCGACGATCGCGGCGACGACATGGCAGGGGATCGTCGACGTCGCCGACGAGCTCGATGCCGCCGCAATCGTGATCGGCTCGCGCGGGCTGCACGGCTTCCGCGAGCTCGCCGCCGGCAGCCTGTCGCACGACGTCGCCACGCACGCGCGGCGGCCGGTGCTGATCGTGCCTCCGCGGATCGAGGGAGCCGAATGACGCCGGCGCACGCGGTCCGTCTCGACGCGATGGCAGCGGCGGGCACGCGCGTGGCACCGGCCTGGCACGGCTCTTCGCCAGCCTTCGTCGCACTTCGACGAAAGGAGTTGCGATGACCACCATCGAGAGCGAGCTGAGGACGGCTGCGCCGACGCGCTGGAGCGTCGACCCGGACGAGACCTCGGTCGAGTTCGCCGTCAAGACGTTCTGGGGACTGGCCACCGTGCACGGCCGCTTCGACCGGTTCGCGGGCACCTACGAGGACGGGCCCGACGGGGCGACGATCGAGCTGACGATCGACGCCGACAGTCTCGACACGGGAAACGCGACCCGCGACAGGCACCTGCGATCCGACGACTTCTTCCACGTCGCCGAGCATCCGCAGCTGCGCTTCACGTCGACCCGCGTCCATCACGTCACCGACGGCATCCTGCACGTCGTCGGCGACCTCGAGGCAGCGGGAAAGGTCGTGCTGCTCGAGTTCGCCGCGCGGGTGAGGCAGGTCGGCGACGCGCTGGAGGTGGAGGCGACCACGAGCGTCGACCAGCGTGAGCTCGGCATGAGCAGCGGCCGGCTCGGGATGATCCGCCCGCCGGCGACGCTCCACGTGAAGGCACATCTGAGCCGATGACGGGTCGTCGTCGGGTCGTGATCGTCGGAGGCGCCCTCGATGCGTAAGCCGGTCGTCTCACAGCGGCGGCTGACGTTCGCCGCCCTGCTGCTCGTGCTGCTGATGGCGTCGCTCGACCAGACGATCGTGTCGACGGCGCTTCCGACGATCGTCGGCGACCTCGGCGGCGTGCAGCACCTGTCGTGGGTGGTGACCGCCTACCTGCTCACCTCGACGGTGGCCGGGCCGCTGTACGGGAAGCTCGGGGATCAGTACGGCCGGAAGCGGGTGCTGCAGGCCGCGATCGTGCTCTTCCTCGTCGGTTCGGCGCTGTGCGGACTGGCGCAGAGCATGTCGCAGCTGATCGTCTTCCGCGCCGTGCAGGGCCTCGGCGGCGGCGGGCTGATGGTCGTCTCGATGGCCGTCGTCGGTGACCTCGTCGCGCCGCGCGACCGCGGCCGCTACCAGGGCCTGTTCGGGGGCGTGTTCGGCGTCGCGACCGTCGCCGGACCGCTGCTCGGAGGGTTCTTCGTCGACAACCTCTCCTGGCGGTGGATCTTCTACATCAACCTTCCGCTCGGCGCCGTCGCGCTGGCCGTGATCTCGAGCGCCTTCCGCTCTCGGCAGACGAGCGAGCGGCATCGGATCGACTGGCTCGGCACGGTCGTCCTCGCCGCCGGGCTGTCGGGGATCATCCTCTACACCAGTCTCGGGGGCACGACGTACGCGTGGGACGCGCCGGGGATGCTCGCGGCGATCGTCGGCGGCGTCGCGCTGCTCGCGCTGTTCCCGCTCGTCGAGTCGCGGGCCGCCGAGCCGATCCTGCCGCCCGAGCTCTTCCGCAACGACACGTTCCGGACGGCGAGCGCGATCGGGTTCGTCGTCGGGTTCGCGCTCTTCGGCTCGGTCACGTTCGTGCCGCTCTACCTCCAGGTCGTCAAGGGCCACAGCGCGACCGAGTCGGGGCTGCTGATGACGCCCATGATGCTCGGCCTGCTCGTGACCGGGATCGCGAGCGGCCTTCTGATCTCACGCTACGGGCGCTACCGCCCGTTCCCGATCGTCGGCACCGCGCTCGCGACGGTCGCCCTGTACCTCCTCGGCGGGCTCGGCGTTGCGACCCCGACGTCGACGGCGGCCGCGGACATGCTCGTTCTCGGCCTCGGGCTCGGCCTCACGATGCAGGTCCTCGTGCTCGCTGCGCAGAACGCGGTCGACCACCGCCTGCTCGGAGTGGCGACGTCCGGGGCGGCGCTCGCGCGCCAGGTCGGCGGCTCGATCGGCGTCTCCGTGTTCGGCGCGATCTTCACCAACCGCCTGGCTCACGAGCTCGCCCGGCGGCTTCCGCCCGGCGTGCACGCGCCGACGCATGGGAGCCCGGCCGCCGTCCAGCACCTCCCGCCCGTGATTCACGCGGCGTACATCGCGGCGTATGCGGCCGCGCTCCACCCCGTCTTCCTCACGGCCGCCGCGGTCATGCTCGGCGCATTCGGCCTCAGCTGGCGGCTGCGCGACGTGCCGCTGCGGGAGACCGCCGGCTCGGCCGGCGGCGGGGAGGCGCCGACGCGTCATCCGGGGCCGGTTGGCACGTCCGAGACTCCGGCGACGCTCGCGCAGTCGTAGACGCTTGCGCCGAGCGCCTGCGCGGCACGGCGTACGTCTGCGACCGACGCTCGATCGACCAGCGCGACCGTGCAGCCGCCGAATCCCGCGCCGGTCAGCCGGCAGCCGTAGCAGCCGGGAATCCCGCGGACCGCCGCCGCCAGCGTGTCGAGAGCCGGCGGGCAGACGTCGAAGTCGTCCCGGAGGCTCGCGTGCGACTCGTTCATGAGGGCTCCGAACGCGCCGAGGTTCCCCGCGCTCAGCTCCGCTGCGCCCTCGAGGACACGGGCGTTCTCGGTCACGACGTGCCGCGCGACTCTGCGGAGGTCCGCCGGCAGCCGTTCGAGTTGCCCGAGACCGGCGTCGCGAAGTGCGGGGACACCCAGCCCGGCCGCCGCCCGGGCGCACGCATCGCGCCGTTCGTTGTACGCGGAGTCCGCGAGCCGACGGTCGACGTGGCTGTCGCAGACCATGATCCTGATCTCCGGCGGGATCGGGATGTGCTCGAACGAGAGATCGCGGCAGTCGAGCAGCAGCGCGTGACCGGCCTTCGCGTTGGCGACGGTGAACTGGTCCATGATCCCGCAGCTCACGCCGACGAACTCGTTCTCGGCGCGCCGGCAGAGCAGTGCCAGCTCGCGCGGCGAGAGGTCCGAGAGCGCGCGGGCGACGGCGGTCTCGAGCGCCGCCGAGGAGGAGAGCCCTGCGCCTCGGGGGAGTTCGCTCGCGATGTGGAGCTCGGCGCCGCTTCTGAGTCGGAGGAGCCGAACGACGCCCCGGACGTAGTCGCGCCAGGTGCCGGTGCGGTCGATCGCGTCGAGTCGGAATGCATCGCGTTCACCGAGGTCGCTCGCCTCGACCGTGACGAGATCGTCGCCGCGCGGACGGAGACGCACGGTCGTGAAGAGGTCGATCGCGACCGGCAGGACGAAGCCGTCGTTGTAGTCGGTGTGCTCGCCGAGGAGGTTGACCCGGCCGGGGGACCGAACCGCGCGTGCGCTCATGCGGTCTGGAGGCGGGCGGCGGCCTCTTCCGGGGTGAAGTCGCGCTGAGGCTCGGCGAGGAGCTCGTAGCCGACCATGAACTTGCGCACGTTCGCCGATCGCAAGAGCGGCGGGTAGAAGTGGAGGTGCAGGTGCCACTCCGGATGCGGGCGGCCGTCGGTGGGCGCCTGGTGAATGCCCATGGTGTACGGGAAGCGGGTCTCGAACAGCCGGTCGTAGCGCTGCACGAGGCTGCGGACGAGCGCCGCGAGTGCCGCGCGCTCCTCGGCGTCGAGCTCGACGAGCGACGCGGCGCGGCGCCGCGGCGCGACGAGCGTCTCGTACGGCCACACCGCCCAGTACGGGACCGCCGCGACGGCGTGCTCGTTCGCCTCGACGATGCGTTCCGTCTCCGACGCGAGGTAGTCGGCGAGGAGCGACGGCCGTTCGCGGAGGCGCTCCTGCTCGCGGGCGACGTGCGTCGGGATGTGCTCGGTCGCCCAGATCTGCCCGTGCGGGTGCGGGCTGCTCGCGCCCATCGCCTCGCCGCGGTTCTCGAAGATCTGGACGTGTCCGATGCGCGGATCGGCGCCGAGCTCGGCGTACTGCTCGGCCCAGAGGTCGACGACGCCCTCGACGGCGTCCGGGTGCAGCTCGCCGAGGCCGAGGTCGTGTCGCGGCGAGTAGCAGACGACGCGGCACGTGCCGTACTCGCCTCCGTCCTCGGGTACGAGCGCCGGGAAGTCGTTGGTGAAGACGAAGGTCGAGTCGTAGCGCGGGTTGCGCGTGCCGCCGGCGCGCTCGTTCCCCGGACAGAGGTGGCAGTCGCGGTCGTGGGCCGGCAGCGGCTCGCCCGCGGGCGGCTCGACCTGACCGCGCCACGGGCGCCGGTCTCGCCGCGGAGAGACGAGCACCCACTCGCCCGTGAGCGGGTTGTAGCGTCGGTGCGGATGCGTCCGGGGCGCGTCGGTCACGGCGCGAAACATCATATGATCTGACCGGAGTGGAGTTTCGTCGTGTGAGCCGCGCCGGCCTCCGGCTTTCCGAGCTCTCGCTCGGGTGCGCGCAGCTCGGCAACCTCTACCGGGCGATCGACGACGACGAGGCGCACGCGACCGTCGACGCCGCGTGGGAGCTCGGGATCCGCTACTTCGACACCGCCCCGCACTACGGCCTCGGGCTCTCCGAGCGGCGGCTGGGGCGGGCGCTCGCCTCGCGCCCACGCACCGAGTACGTGCTCTCGACGAAGGTCGGCCGGCTGCTCGAGCCGGTCCCGGCCCCGGCCGGAATGGACGACGGGGGATTCGAGGTGCCCGCCACCCACCGGCGCGTCTGGGACTTCAGCCGCGACGGCGTCCTCCGCTCGATCGAGGACAGCCTCGAGCGGCTCGGCCTCGACCGCGTCGACATCGTGTATCTCCACGATCCGGACGATCACTGGCGGGAGGCGGTCGGGGCCGCCTATCCGGCGCTCGAGGAGCTCCGGGCGCAGGGCGTGATCGCCGCGATCGGCGCCGGCATGAACCAGACCGCGATGCTCTCCGCGTTCGCGCGCGAGACCGACATGGACCTGCTCATGGTGGCGGGCCGCTACACGCTGCTGGACCAGTCCGCGCTCGACGATCTCATGCCGGCGTGCGAGGAGCGCGGCGTCGGGATCGTCGCGGCCGGGGTGTTCAACAGCGGCCTGCTCGCACGCTCCGCGCCGGCCCGAGGCGCACGGTACGACTACGCGGCGGCGCCGGACGAGGTGCTGCGCCGCACGGAGCGGATCGACGCGATCTGCTCCCGCCACGGGGTCGAGCTGCCCGCGGCCGCTCTCGCATTCCCGCTCGCGCATCCGCTCGTCGCGAGCGTGTGCGTCGGGGCGCGCTCGCCCGGGCAGATCGAACGGAACGTCTCGCTCCACCGGGCGGGCGTGCCTCCCGCGCTCTGGGCCGAGCTCCGCGCGGCAGGGCTCCTTCGCGCCGACGCTCCGACCGCGCCCGCCGCGATCCCTTGAAAGATCAGACCAATGTGAGGTAGAGTCCCGCCACTGATGGGCTTCCTGGACAGGATTCCCCCGATTTTCGCCGAGACATCAGACCTCTGTTGCCGATGAAGATCGTCGAGATGACCGTCCACGACGTGCGCTTCCCGACCTCCCGGGCGCTCGACGGCTCGGACGCGATGCACACGAGCCCCGACTACTCGGCCGCGTACGTCGTGCTCGAGACGGACGGCGACGCGGCGGGGCACGGCCTGACGTTCACGAACGGACGCGGCACCGAGGTCTGCGTCGCCGCGATCCGGGCCCTCCGGCCGCTCGTCGTCGGGAGGTCGCTCGAGGGGATCACCGGGGACTGGCGCGGCTTCTGGCGCTCGCTCGTCTCGGAGGATCAGATCCGCTGGCTCGGCCCGGAGAAGGGCGTCTTCCATCTCGCCGTCGGCGCGGTCGTGAACGCGGTCTGGGACCTGTGGGCGAAGAGCCGCGGTCTCCCGCTGTGGCAGCTGCTCGCGCACCTGCCCCCGGAGGACGTCGTCGCGGCGATCGACTTCCGGTACATCGCCGACGTGCTCCCGCCCGAGGAGGCGCTCGACCTCCTCCAGTCCGTGCGCGCGGGCAAGGGTGCGCGCGAGCAGCAGATCGTCGCCGAGGGCTATCCGGCCTACACGACGTCCGCGGGCTGGCTCGGCTACGACGACGAGAAGATCGAGACGCTCACGCGCGCGGCGCTGGCCGACGGCTTCCGGCACGTGAAGATGAAGGTCGGGCAGGACCCGGGGTCCGACGCGCGGCGGGCCGCCCTCATCCGCGGCGTGCTCGGCTCGGACGGCGTGCTCATGATGGACGCGAACCAGATCTGGGGAGTCGACGAGGCGATCGCGGCGACGAACGCGCTCGCGGAGTTCGAGCCCTGGTGGATGGAGGAGCCGACGAGCCCGGACGACGTGCTGGGTCACGCCCGGATCCGGCGGGAGATCGCGCCCGTCCGCGTGGCGACCGGCGAGCACGTCGCCAACCGCGTCATGTTCAAGCAGCTCTTCCAGGCTGAGGCGATCGACGTCTGCCAGATCGACGCGTGCCGCGTCGCGGGCGTCAACGAGGTGCTCGCGATCATCCTCATGGCCAAGAAGTTCGGGATCCCGGTGTGCCCGCACGCCGGCGGCGTCGGCCTGTGCGAGTACGTGCAGCATCTCGCCGTCTTCGACTTCATCGCGGTGAGCGGCTCGCTCGAGAATCGCCTGATCGAATGGGTCGACCATCTGCACGAGCACTTCCGCGATCCGGCGGTGGTCGAGCGTGGCCGCTATCTCGTGCCGCGCGCGCCGGGCTACAGCGTCGAGATGCTCGAGGCGTCGCTCGAGGAGTACGGCTACCCGAACGGCCCCGTGTGGGCCCCGAGAGCGGCGGTCGTCGACTAGCGATGGCCGGGACCGCCGAGGCGATGGAGCAAGCGGAGCCTCGCGAGGTCGAGGGGCCGAGCTACCGGTTGCTCCAACTGGCCCTGCTGCTCCTGCGGGGCGGGCCGGCGCTGATCCTGCTGATTCTCGTGATCGTCGTCAGCCTGACCACCCCCGTGTTCTTCACGAGCCGGAACATCGGGAACGTCTTCTCGCAGACCGCGGTGATCGCCGTGCTCGCGCTCGGCCAGCTGCTCGTGATCGTCAGCCGCGGGATCGATCTCTCCGTCGGCTCGACGGTCGCGCTGTCCGGGGTGCTCGGCGCGATCGTGTACGAGCACAACGGCTCGACCGCGCTCGTCGTGCTCGTGATCCTCGGGACCGGGCTCGCGGTCGGCCTCGCGAACGGGCTGATCTTCGTCCTCGGCCGGATCCCGCATCCGTTCATCGTCACCCTCGCGAGCCTCAGCATCGTGCGCGGGCTCGCGCTCTGGGCGGCGAGCGGGACGCTCATCGCCGGGATGCCGCCGGCGGTCGACAAGATCGGCGGCGAGAGCATCGGCGCCGGCGCCGGCTGGTTGCCGTACTCCTTCTTCGTCCTCGTCGGCCTCGCCGTGCTCGCGCTCGTCGGGACCACGTATCTCGTCTGGGGCAGGTGGCTCTATGCGGTCGGCGGCAATCCGGTGGCCGCGCGCCGCGTCGGCATTCCCGTCGGCCGCGTCCTCGTCTCGGTCTACGCGCTCAGCGGCCTCGCGGCCGGCGTCGGCGGCCTGCTGACGGCGGGGCTGCTCGACGGCGGCTCGCCGACGGCGGGCGATCTCGCCGAGCTCGACTCCATCGCCGCCGTGATCATCGGGGGTGCGGCATTCGCCGGCGGCCGCGGCAACGTCGGCAACGCACTCGTCGGCGCGTTCACGATCGGCGTGATCCGGAACGCGCTCAACCTGCACAGCGTCAACGCCTTCTACCAGCTGATCGCGATCGGCGTCATCGTGCTGCTCGCCGTCGAGGGCGACGTGATCCGCGGCAGCGTCGAGAGCCGCGTCCGCCTCGCGCGGGCGGTGAGGGAAGCATGACGCCCGTCCTCGCGATCAGGGGAGCGGAGAAGCGGTTCGGCGCCGTCGTCGGCCTCGACCGTGTGGATCTCGAGGTCTCCGGCGGCGAGGTCCTCGCCCTGCTCGGCGACAACGGCGCGGGCAAGTCGACGATGGTGAAGGCCCTCAGCGGCGCGCTCTCGCTCGACCGCGGCGTGATCGAGATGGACGGCCGCGTGGTGGCGATCCACTCGCCGGCCGACGCGCGCAGGCTCGGCATCGAGACGGTCTACCAGGATCTGGCGCTCTTCGACAACCTGCGGCCGAGCGACAACTTCTACGCCGGCCGGGAGGCTGCGGGGCCGCGGTGGCTGCCGCGCTCGATTCGCGCGCTCAAGCGGCGCGAGATGGCGGACGCGACGAAGCGGACGCTCGAGCGGCTTCAGGTCCGGCTCGACGACCACGGCGCCGTGGGGCTCCTGTCCGGGGGCCAGCGGCAGGGGGTGGCGGTCTGCCGCGCTGCCGCCTTCGCCTCGCGCGTCGTGATCCTCGACGAGCCGACGGCGGCCCTCGGTGTGCGGGAGTCGCGAAACGTCCTCGACCTGATCCTGCGGCTGCGCGAGGAGGGGAAGGCCCTGATCGTCGTCTCGCACGCGCTCGACCACGTGATGGAGGTCGCCGACCGTGCGGTTGTGATGCGGCGCGGGCGAAAGGTGGGCGAGCTCGTTCCGAGCGCCGACACCCACGCCGAGATCGTTTCGCTGATCGTGGGAGGTGGTGGATAGACGAACGCGCGGTCGGCGAACGCCGGCGTCTTGCGCTACTGCAGAGCGCGAGGCGCCGGAACGACCGACCAGGACCACATCGGCCACGGCCCGACGGGCCGCGTCACTCGAATCGAAAGGGAGTCGTATGTCGTACAAGAGGTTGCCGACAGTGGGCGTCCTCGTCCTCATCCTGGCGAGCGCTGCTGCAGTCGCGTCCACCGCGAGCGCCAAGCCCCGTGCGGCTCAGGCGTCGGTGAAGCTCGGGTTCATCACGAAGTTCCCCGTCGACTTCTACTTCACGCTCGTCGGCGGTGCGAAGGGATGGCAGAAGTCGCACAAGAACGTCACGGTCATGTACGCGCAGGGCAAGTCCGCTACGGACGACGCCGGCGAGATCGCCGCGATTCAGGACATGGTCGCCGCCGGCGTCAAGGGCATCGCGATCACACCGACGAGCCCGGCGGTCATCCCCGCGCTCACGAAGGCGGTCAAGGCCGGCGTCAAGGTCGTGCTCATGGACAACGACCTGCCGACGTGGAAGCTCAAGACGTCCGTCGTCGCGACGAACAATCTCAAGGGCGGCGTCCTCGCCGGCCAGTGGCTGGCGCAACACCTGAAGGCCGGCGACTCGCTCGGGATCCTCGAGGGCGTGCCCGGCGTCCCGGCGCTCGACGACCGGGTCACCGGGATGCTCAACGGGCTCGGCTCGCTGAAGAGCCAGGTCAAGATCGTCTCGAAGCTCGAGACCGACTGCGACCAGACGAAAGGCGCCCAGGCCGCGCAGACGATGCTGACCGCGAACGCCGGCCTCACCGCGATCTACTCGGCCTGCGGTCCGCCCGCCCTCGGCGCCATCCAGTCGATCAAGAACGCGGGCATCAAGCCGGGCGGGATCATCCTCGTCGGCTTCGACGGGCTTCCGGACGAGGTGGCGGCGATCAAGGCCGGCACGGAGAGCGCGTCCGTCGCCCAGCATCCGGCGAAGATCGGCTCGCTCGGGGTCGCGACGCTCTATGCCGCCGTGAGCGGCAAGAAGGTCGCGAAGAACGTCGACACGGGGACGTCGCTGATCACGCCCCAGAACGCCAAGTAGGCATGACACGAGGAGGCGGGGTCCCGCGCAGGGCGACGCTCACGCGGGACCCCCGGCCTCTCGGCGCAGGTGTGTACCGTGCGCCACGGGTCCCATGAGCAGCGACACGACCGGACGCGCCACCGACCAGGCGATCGCAAGGATCAAGGAGCTGATCAGCTCCCGCGAGTTCACGGCCGGCGCCCGGCTTCCGACGGAGCGGGAGCTGACGCAGCGGTTCGGCGTCTCGCGCAGCTCGCTCCGGGAAGCGGTGCGGGCGCTCGCGATGGTCGGCGTGCTCGAGTCGCGGGTGGGGGACGGGACGTACGTGACGACGCTCGAGCCGGACCTGTTGCTGACGGGGATCGGGTTCGTGAGCGACCTCGTCGACGCGGGCTCGCTCCTCGAGCTCCACCAGGTACGGCGCATCCTCGAGCCCGAGGCGACGCGCCTCGCGATTCGCCATCTCGGCGACGACGACTTCGAGAAGCTCCGGGACTGCCTGCTCAGGATGGAGACGGCGGACAGCGAGCCGGCGTTCATCGAGGCCGACTCCGCCTTCCATCGCGTGATCCTCGACGCATGCGGAAACGCGACGCTCGCGTCGCTGATCCAGAACCTCTCGAGTGGAACGCTGCGCGCGCGTCTCTGGCAATCCGTCGTGGCCGAGGGCGCCGTCGAGGCGACGCTCGAGAGCCACCGGAGGATCTACGACGCGCTCGTCGCAGGCGACGAGGAGCTGGCCGCCGCGGCGGACCTGATGCACCTCGCGATCGCCGAGGACTGGCTGCGCCGTTTCGTCCGTCGAAGCGCGGACGATGCGCCCGGCGACGCCGTGTAGCCGATACCTGCCGCGCTCCCGCGAAACATCATATGATCGTATTAGAGGAGTCTTGGTGATCGTCGACGCCCACGTACATCTCTGGGACGAGGCTCACACGCCGCAGCCGTGGATGACGCCCGAGCACGATCCCATCGCGCGCCCGTTCGGCGCCGACGACCTGAAGCCGCTGCTCGACCGGAACGGCGTCGACGCGGTCGTCGTCGTCCAGGGTGCGTGCCTCGACTCCGACACCGACGTCATCTGCACCGAGGCCGCGCGCACGCCGTGGATCGCCGCCGTCACCGCCTGGCTCTCGCTCGACGACCCGGTCCGCGCGCGCTCCCGGCTCGACGAGCTGCTCTCCCGGCCGAAGGTGCGCGGCGTCAGGCACCTGATCCACGGCGAGAGCGACCCTCACTGGATCATGCAGGAGCGCGTGCTCGAGTCGCTCGCGCTGCTCGAGCGGGAGGGGCTCGTGCTCGAGCTTCCGGTCGAGTACCCGCGACACTTCGACGACGTCGTCGAGCTCGCCGCGCGCTTTCCCGGCCTCGTCCTCGTGATCGACCACCTCGGAAAGCCTCCGCTCGGCGGCGATCTCGATGCGTGGGAGCGCAAGCTGCGCGCCTGCGCCGAGGCGCCGAACGTCGTCGCGAAGCTGTCCGGCCTCAACACCGCGCTCGACCGCCGCGACTGGTCGGCCGAGGACTTCGTCGGCGCGGCGGCGACCGCGGTCGACGCCTTCGGCGCGGAGCGGCTGATGTGCGGGAGCGACTGGCCCGTCGCCCTCCTGAACGGCGACTACGACCGGGTCTGGGAGGCGAATCGCCGCATCGCGTCCCGCGTCGCGCCGGGGGCCGAGGACGTTCTCCTCGGCGGCACCGCCGCGCGCATCTATCACCTGTCGGAGGAGGGAGCATGAGTGCGGTCTACTACGAAGGCGCCGGCGCGTTCTCGGTCGGGGAGTGCGTCGTCGAGGCTCCCGGACCGGGGGAGGTGCGGCTCGACGTCGCCTACTGCGGTGTGTGCGGCACCGACCTCCACATCGCGCACGGAGCGATGGACGGTCGCGTGCGCGCACCGCAGGTGATCGGGCACGAGATGTCCGGCACCGTCGCCGAGGTCGGCGCCGGCGTCGAGGGATTCGCGGCGGGCGATCCCGTCGTCGTTCGCCCGCTCGACAGCCGCGGCGAGACGCCGGCCGACCGTGGCTTCAGCCACATCAGCCGGAACCTCAGGTTCCTCGGCATCGACGCGCCGGGCGCGCTGCAGGTCTCGTGGACCGTGCCGGCCTTCACGCTGCACGCGCTGCCGCCGATGCTCGAGCTCCGCCTCGGGGCGCTCGCCGAGCCGCTCGCGGTCGCGTGCCACGACGTCCGCCGAGGCGCGGTGGCGCCGGGGGACACGGTGGTGGTGATCGGCGGCGGCCCGATCGGGATCCTGATCGCGCTCGTCGCGCGGGCGCGCGGTGCGACGACGCTCGTCGTCGAGCCGGACGAGAGCCGGCGCGCGCTTGCCGCCGGGCTCGGCTTCGCGGCCTACGACCCGGCGGCGGACGACGTCGCGGCTGCGGTCGTCGACGCGACCGCGGGAGCCGGCGCGGACGTCGTGTTCGAGGTCTCCGGGTCGGCCGCCGGGATCCTCGCGGCGACGCAGTATGCGGGGCTCCGGTGTCGCGTCGTCGTGGTCGCGATCTTCCCGGAGCCGAGACCCGTGGCCCTCTTCGACCTGTTCTGGAAGGAGCTCGAGCTCTTCGGCGCCCGCGTGTACGAGCCCGAGGACTTCGACGCTGCGATCGAGCTCCTCGCCGACGGCTCGTTCGACGTCGCGCGGCTGATCACCGCCGTCGAGCCTCTCGCCCGCGTGCCGGCGGTGTTCGACGAGCTCGTCTCCGGCCGTCCGGCGATGAAGATCCTCGTGGACTGCCGCGCGTGAGCGGCTCGCCGTTCGACCTCTCCGGTCGCACCGCCCTCGTCACGGGCTGCAGGCGCGGGATCGGGCGTGCGGCTGCGGTCGCGCTCGCGGCCGCGGGCGCCGACGTGGTCGGGGTGAGCGCGTCGCTCGAGGCGGGGAGCGAGGTCGGTGCGGCCGTCGAGGCTCACGGCCGGAGCTTCCGCGCGTACCGCTGCGACTTCGCGGATCGCGCCGCGGTGTACGAGCTCGTCGCGGAGACGCGCCGTGACGTGGCGCGCATCGACATCCTCGTCAACAACGCCGGCACGATCGCGCGCGCGCCCGCGGCCGAGCACCCCGACGAGCTCTGGGACCGTGTGCTCGAGGTGAATCTCACCGCGCAGTTCGTGCTGACGCGCGAGCTCGGGCGCGACATGGTCGAGCGCGGCGGCGGGAAGATCGTGTTCGTCGCGTCGCTGCTCTCGTTCCAGGGCGGCATCACGGTGCCCGGCTACGCCGCGAGCAAGTCCGGCGTCGCGGGTCTGACGAAGGCGCTCGCGAACGAGTGGGCCGCGAGCAACGTCAACGTGAACGCGGTCGCTCCCGGCTACGTTCGCACCGACAACACGCAGGCACTGCAGGAGGATCCCGAGCGGTACGCGCAGATCCTCGCGCGCATTCCCGCGGGACGCTGGGCCGATCCGGAGGACGTCGCCGGCGCGATCGTCTTCCTCAGCTCGGCTGCAGCCGACTACGTGCACGGCACGGTGCTGCCCGTCGACGGAGGGTGGCTGGGCCGGTGAGCGCGCTCGTGTCGGCAGATGAGCGGGCCGTGTGCGCGGCGCTCGCGCGGGCGCGCGTGCTTCCGGTCGTCACCGTCGACGACGCAGCGGTCGTCGGCGATCTGTGCAAGGCGCTCCTCGACGGCGGCATCGGCTGCATCGAGATCACGTTCCGCACCGACGCGGCGCTGTCGGCGCTCTCGCGGGCGCGCGAGACCGACGGGATGCTCGTCGGCGCCGGCACGGTCCTCACCGTCGAGCAGGCGCGCGCGGCCGCCGGGGCGGGGGCCGCGTTCGCGGTCGCACCGGGGAGCGACGACGAGGTCGTCGCCGCGTGCGCGGAGCTCTCGCTGCCGTTCTTCCCGGGGATCGCGACCCCGTCCGAGCTCGGTCGTGCGGTGCGGCTCGGACGCACGACCGTGAAGGTGTTCCCGGCCGCGACGCTCGGCGGCCCCGCGTTCCTGCGCGCGGTGTCGGCGACCTTCCCGCAGGCGCGCTTCATCCCGACGGGGGGCATCGACGGAGACTCGCTTGCGTCCTACCTCGCGGTCCCGTCGGTGATCGCGTGCGGCGGGAGCTGGGTCTGCGACGCCGCGCTCCTCCGCGAGCGGCGTTTCGAGGAGATCACGCGGCGGGCGCGGCAGGCGGCGGAGGCGGCGCGGTGACCGGGCTGCTCGCGCTGCGTCCGCGCGAGGAGTGCCGCTACGACCTCGTCGCGCTCGGCGAGGTGATGCTCCGCCTCGACCCGGGTGACGCGCGCATCGCGACCGCCCGCACGTTCAGCGCGTGGGAAGGAGGAGGCGAGTACAACGTCGCCCGCGGCCTGCGGCGCTGCTTCGGCCTCCGGACCGGCGTCGTCACGGCTCTGGCCGACAACCCGGTCGGCCGGCTCATCGAGGATCTCATCCTCCAGGGCGGAGTCGACCAGGCCCAGCTCGTCTGGCGACCGTACGACGGCATCGGCCGCGAGGTGCGCAACGGCGTGAACTTCACGGAGCGCGGCTTCGGAGTGCGCGGCGCCGTCGGGTGCTCCGACCGCGCGAACTCGGCCGCGTCGCAGCTGCGCCCCGGCGACGTCGAGTGGGATCGCATCTTCGGCGTCGAGGGCGCCCGGTGGTTCCACACCGGCGGCATCTTCTGCGGTCTCTCCGAGACGACCGCGGCGCTCGCGCTCGAGGCGGTCGAGGCGGCGCGCCGGCACGGCGTCGTCGTCTCCTACGACCTGAACTTCCGTCCGTCGCTCTGGAAGTCGCACGGAGGCACGGAGGCGGCGGCGCGTGTCAACCGCGCGCTCGTCGATCACGTGGACGTCCTCTTCGGCAACGAGGAGGACTTCTCGGCCGCGCTGGGCTATCCGCTCGAGGGGGCCGACGACAGCCTGCTCGACCTCGACGTGTCGGCGTACGACCGTCTCCTCGGACACGTGCTCGACGACCGCCCGCAGCTCGCGCTCGTCGCGTCGACGCTGCGCCAGGCGCGCACCGCGACGGTCAACGACTGGTCCGCGGTCTGTCGCACGCGGAGCGGATTCCACGTCGGCCCGTCGTTCGCGTCGCTCGAGATCTACGACCGGGTCGGCGGCGGCGACTCCTTCGCCTCGGGCCTGATCTACGGTCTGCTCGAAGGGCTCGACCTCGACGAGGCACTGGCGTACGGCGTCGCCCACGGGGCCCTTGCGATGACGACCCCCGGGGACACGTCGATGGCGACGCACGCCGAGGTCGAGCGTCTCGTCGCCGGACGGGCGCCGCGCGTCGAGCGGTAGTCCTGCGCCCGCCGCGTTCGGACGTATGATGTTTCGCGTGGAAGCAAGCAGTCGCCCCAGCGCCGGCCATGGACTGCTCGCGCGGGACGGCAAGGGATCACGGCGGCCGGGGCGGCTCGCCTCGGTCGTCGTCGAGGAGCTTACGAACGAGATCATCGGCGGCACGCTGCGCGAGGGCGAGGTGCTGCCGACCGAGCCGGCGCTGTGCGAGGAGTTCGGCTTCAGCCGAACCGTCGTCCGCGAGGCGCTGAAGCTGCTCGAGGAGCGCGGGCTCGTTCGCGTCGAGCAGGGGCGCGGAACGACCGTGCAGCCGCGGGATGCGTGGAACCTGCTCGATCCCGTCGTGCTCAGGATCGCGCTCGCGTACGACGCGGATCTCTCGCTCCTCGACAACATGATCGCCGTCCGTCAGGTGATGGAGCGCGAGATGGCGCGCGCGGCCGCGGGCAGGCTCACCGACGCCGAGCTCGCCGCGCTCGCGGACAGCGTCGACCGGATGGAGGCGTCCTACGACGACTACGAGCGTTTCCGCTCGTGCGACAACGAGTTCCACTCGATCGTGATGAAGGCATCCGGGAACGAGGTCGGGGTCACGATCGTGCGCGCGATCCATCGCCACGGCGGAGTGACTCCGCCGTTGTCCGCCGGCGCCTCGCGCACCGCGCTCGCCCGGACCGTCGCGGCGCACCGCGCGATCCACGCCGCGCTCACCGCGCGCGACGGCGAGCTCGCCGGCCAGCTGATCTCCGACCACATCCACAGCGCGTGGGCCGAGCGGAAGCGGCGTCGTCCCGCCCGCCGCACGGCGACCGCCGCGCGGTAGCCCGTCCCGCCTCCGTCGCCGGCCGCGGCTCCGTCGCGCCGTGCCTTGACAAGTGCTGATCATTCGTATGATGATCACCTGGATGCGCATCGCGGCAATCGACGTCGAGTTGATCCCACGCCCCGCGGTCACCCCGTCGTACTCGTGGCGGCGGGGTCTCCGCGGCTCCGCGCCGGCCCGCACCACCGCGGTGCTGCGGATCACGACCGACGAGGGCCACGTCGGCCAGGCCTACCACGAGTGGAGCGGCCCGATGCTCGCCGACATCGCCGAGCGCGTGCTGCGGCCCGAGCTGGTCGGGGAGCGGGCGGACCGGCGGGAGTGGCTGTGGCACCGGCTCTGGGAGCTCGACCGGACGGAGGAGTTCCCGATCTGGGTCTTCGGCGCCGTCGACGTCGCGCTCTGGGACCTCGAGGGGAAGATCTTCGGCGTTCCCGTCCATCGCCTGCTCGGCACGTACCGGGACTCGATCCCGGCCTACGCGTCGACGACGACGTTCGCGTCCGTCGAGGAGTACCTCGAGGTCGCGGACCAGTGCCTCGAGCTCGGCTTCCGGGCGATCAAGCTCCACGCCTGGGGAGAGGTGAAGGCGGATGCCGAGCTGTGTCAGCGTCTGCGGGCACACGTCGGCCCCGACATCGACCTCATGTACGACGGCTCGGCCGGCTTCGACCTGCCGAGCGCCGTGTATCTCGGCGACGCGCTCGCCGAAGCCGACTACCGCTGGTACGAGGAGCCGATGCGCGAGTTCAGCGTCACCGCGTATCGCTGGCTCGCCGAGCGCGTCGAGGTGCCGCTGCTCGTCGGCGAGACCTCGGACGGAAGCCACCTCAACACCGCCGATTTCATCGCGTCCGGTTGCGCGACCTACGTCCGGACGAGCGCAAACCATCGAGGCGGGATCACGGGTGCGATGCGCATCGCGCATCTCGCCGACTCATACCGCTTGCGCGCCGAAGTGCACGGTCCGACGGAGCCTGCAGTGCATCTCTGCATGGCCGTTCCGAACTGCACCTACTACGAGTCGCTCGTGACGTCTAACCCCGTGGTCCGCGAGCCGAGGGTGTTGTCCGACGGGGTCGTACGAGCGCCTGC
The DNA here is from genome assembly GCA_035506655.1 of Gaiellaceae bacterium. Lineage (GTDB taxonomy): Bacteria > Actinomycetota > Thermoleophilia > Gaiellales > Gaiellaceae > Palsa-739. The sequence goes on along the minus strand of DATJOZ010000062.1, from coordinate 52,679 downwards.
CACGCCGGGAATCGAACTCCCGGAATTCGTCTACGAGACGCACGCGGCGTCGCTCAGCTGAACCACGACATGCCGGAAGGCAAAACGAAGGGAAAGGGAGGGTCGATGAAGTTCAACCGTCGGTGGCTGGCATTCGTGGCGCTCGTCGTCTTCGCCACGACAGCCTTGGCCACAGCTGCCGCCGGGAGCGCTCGCTCCAAGGCGGCCTCGGGTTCCCTCACCGTCTGGGTGGACTCGGTCCGCCTGCCGGCGGCCAAGCTCTACCAGAAGACGCATCCGAACGTGCACCTGAACATCGTCACGTTCGACGGCGACTCGAACGGCGCGACGACGTTGCAGGCGAAGATCCAGCTGTGGAACCGCACGGGCCACGGCTGGCCGGACGTCATCTTCAGCGAGCAGGTCAACGATCCGGTGTGGATGGCGCAGAAGCCGTTCGACTACGCCGCCGACCTCGAGAACAACGTCTTCCCGACGAAGATCGTCAAGCAGATCCCGGCGCCGTCGATCGCGCAGTGCACCGTGAACGGGCACCTCGTCTGCATCCAGGACAACCTCGCGCCGGAAGTCCTGTACTACAACAAGAAGCTCATGTCCCAGTTCGGCTACCAGGTCCCGACCACGTGGCAGCAGTGGGCGCAGATCGGCGCCGACGTGGCGAAGAAGCACCCGGGCTACATCATCGGGACGGTCGGCGACTCCTACGGCCACTGGCTCTACCTCTGGGCCGACCAGTGCCCGCTCTCGACGCTGAAGGGGCCGAACACCGTCCTCATCAACGCGGCCGACTCGCACTGCACCCGGATGGCGAACCTGCTCGACCCGCTGCTCGCGGACAAGTCGGTCTCGGACGTGACCGTGTTCTCCCCCGACTTCGCCAAGCAGTACGGCGGCGACGCCGACAAGGTCTTGATGATGCCGGGCCCGGCGTGGTATGCGCTCGCGGTGTTCCGCGACACGCTGAAGCTGCCGGCCGGCGAGTGGACGACGTCGACGCCCCTGCGCTGGGGAACCGAGCCGGTCGTCACCGGGCAGGTCGGCGGCGGCCCGTGGATCATCTCCAAGCACACGAAGAACATGGCCGCGGCCGTCGACTTCGTGCAGTGGAACGTGGCCGCGGCGAAGCTGAACACGAAGGTGGCGAACTACAGCGCCATCGCCCCGGGGCTTCCGTCCTACGGCCCCGCCGCGAAGGCGTGGCTCGCCTGGCTCGGCAAGGATCCGTTCTTCGCGGCGCCTCCCGGCGCGGCGATCGGAAAGGCGTCGAACCAGATCTGGAAGGGCTGGGGGCTCGTGACCTACCCGGACCAGCCGGTCTGGTCGAACAGCGTCGTCACGCAGCTCGTTGCCGGCAAGTCGCTCAGCTCGCTCCTCCCGGCGCTCGGGCAGGGGCTGTCGCAGGCGGCGCAGGCTGCGGGATACAAGGTCGTATCACACTGACGGCGTGAGCTCGTCAGCCCTTTCCGGGGAGCACGCGGTGGCCGCGCGGGTGCGCGGCCTCCGCGTCCCCCGGGGGCTTCCATTCGTTCTGCCGTATCTGCCGTTCCTGATCGCGTTCGGGATCGCGCCGACGATCTATGCGCTCGACCTCGCGTTCACGAACGTCGGCGGCGGCTGGGTCGGGTTCCACAACTTCGTCAGGACCTACCACGACTACCGGTTCGTCCCCGCGTTCAAGCACATCCTCCTCTACACCACGGTGTGGCTTGCCGCGCTCGTCGTGCTCGTCGTCGGGCTGGTGCTCCTCCTGCACGGACGCGTCGGGCGGACGGCCTCCACGTTCCGGTTCCTCTATTACATCCCGGGCGCGCTCGCGGGCGCCGCGTCGGTTCTCGTCTGGCTCTTCATGCTCGACCCGGTCGTGAGCCCCGGCTCGTTCATTCTCCATCACGTCTTCGGGGCGACCCTCTTCGCGCAGGCGATCGCGCCCGCACGCCTGCCGTACGTCTTCGCGATGATCGCGTTCTGGACCGGCGCGGGCGGCTGGATCGTCGTCATGTACGGAGCGCTGAACACGATCCCGCCCGACCTCGAGGAGGCGGCGCGCATCGACGGCGCCGGTCCATTCACGATCGCGTTCCGGCTGAAGCTTCCGCTGATCCGGAAGTGGATCGCCTACATGGTGATCCTCTCGTTCGCGACCGGCACCCAGCTCTTCGTGGAGCCGCAGCTCGTGAACCAGGCAAGTCTCGGCCTCGTCCCGGACACCTGGTCGCCGAACCAGCTCGCGTACCAGCTCGCGTTCCGGTACGCGGACTTCAACGCCGCCGCCGCGATCGCCGCCGACCTGCTGCTGATCGGGCTCGTCGCGGCCGCGGTGATCGTCACGTGGACGGGGCTCTTCAGGACGGACGACTGATGCGGCACACGGCTCTCGGCGTTCGCCTGCTCGTGCTGATCACCTTCGCGGCGTTCTTCATCGTGCCCGTCGTCTGGCTCGTCCTCGCCCCGACGAAGAGCGACGGCGCGCTCGTCAGTCACAGCCCGCTCTCCTTCGGCAGCTTCCATCAGGTCTGGCTCGCGTGGAAGCACCTCGACGCCTTCAGCGACCACATCTACAGGCGCTGGATCCTCAACTCGCTCTTCTATGCCCTGACTGCCACCGCGATCACGGTCGCGGTCGGCGTTCCGGCCGGATACGGTCTCGCGCTCGGGAACTTTCCGGGCCGCAAGGTGATTCTGACGCTGACGCTCGTGGCGATGATCATGCCGGGCGCGGCCCTCGTGCTCCCGATCTTCCTCGAGCTCGACGCGCTCCATCTGATCGGCAGCGTCTTCTCGGTGATCCTGCCGTTCTCGTTCTTCCCGTTCGGGGTGTATCTCGCGTACATCTACTACGCCACCGCGCTTCCGAAGGATCTGCTCGACGCGTCGCGCGTCGACGGTTGCAGCGAGTGGCAGACCTTTCAGCGCATCGCGCTGCCGCTCGCGAAGCCCGTCGTCGCGCTCGTGTTCTTCTTCAGCTTCGTCGCCGACTGGAACAACTTCTTCCTGCCGCTCACGGTCCTCGCGGACTCGAAGCAGTACCCGATCCAGGTCGGTCTGTCCGATCTCCTCTCGTCGACGCCGTCCTTCAACCCCGCGCAGGGCGGCGGTGGGCAGACGGTGAACATCTTCCGCCCCGAGCTCGCGCTCGCGACGCTCCTCGCCGTCGTCCCCGTCGCGATCGTCTTCCTCCTGTCGCAGCGGTCACTCGTCCGCGGCATGCTCGGCGGAGCGGTCAAGCAGTGAAGGAGTGATGCAATGGCCCGGGTTGCCTTCGAACGCGTGACGAAGATCTACGGCGACGGAATCCGCGCGGTCGACGAGCTCGACCTCGAGGTCGCGGACGGCGAGTTCATGGTCCTCGTCGGGCCGTCGGGATGCGGAAAGACGACGGCCCTGCGGATGGTCGCGGGGCTCGAGGAGATCACGGACGGCATCGTCCGGATCGGCGACAAGGTCGTCAACGAGCTCACGCCGAAGAGCCGCGACATCGCGATGGTGTTCCAGAGCTACGCGCTCTACCCGCACCTCAGCGTCTACGACAACATCGCGTTCGCGTTGAAGATCAAGCGGACGCCGAAGACCGAGATCGAGCGGCGCGTCGACGGTGCGGCGCGAATCCTCGATCTGGAGGCGCTGCTGAAGCGCAAGCCCCGCGCGCTCTCGGGAGGGCAGCGGCAGCGGGTCGCGATGGGACGCGCGATCGTGCGGGAGCCGGCCGCGTTCCTGATGGACGAGCCGCTCTCGAACCTCGACGCGAAGCTGCGGGTGCAGATGCGCGCCGACATCAAGAAGCTGCAGAGCGACCTCGGCGTGACGACGATCTACGTCACCCACGACCAGGTCGAGGCGATGACGATGGGACATCGCGTCGCCGTGATGCGGAAGGGGAAGCTCCAGCAGGTCGCCGCGCCGCAGGAGATGTACGACAACCCTGCGAACGTCTTCGTCGGGGGCTTCATCGGCAGCCCGGCGATGAACATGCTCGAGGCGCGGATCGAGCGACGGGACGGCAACCTCGTCGCCGCGCTCGGCGATGCGGCGGTGCCGCTCGACGACGAGACACTCGACCGGCGGCCGGCGCTCGTCGGCTACGAGGGCCGGGACATCGTCCTCGGTATCCGGCCGGAGGACCTCGAGGACGCCTCGCTCGCAAACGGCGACGGGAGACCCCGGCTGACCGGGCGCGTCGAGATCCGCGAGGCGCTCGGCTCGGAGATGCTCGTCCACTTCGAGGTCGCCGCCCGTCAGGCGATGACGGACGAGGTGCGCGAGCTCGCAGAAGACGTCGGGGACGACCGCATGCTCGAGCAGTACGTGTCGGGGACGCAGCCCGCGGTGGCGACGCTCGTCGGCCGCTTCGGCCCCCGTTCCCGCGTCGTCGAGGGGGAGACGGTCGAGGTGTCGATCGACCGCCGCGCGCTTCACTTCTTCGACTCCGGAACCGGCCTCTCGATCGCGTGAAGCCGTTCGGCGAGCTCGAGCTCTGGTTCGTCGCCGGCACGCAGGACCTGTACGGCGCCGCAGTTGTCGCGATCGTGGAGGAGCACGCACGCGCGGTCGCCGCCTCGCTCGACGCCGAACCGGAGATCCCCGTGCGCGTGCGTGACCGCGGCGCCGTTCTCTCGCCCGACTCGATCCGCCGTCTCTGTCTCGAGGCGAACGCCGACGACGGGTGTGTCGGCGTCGTGATCTGGATGCACACGTTCTCGCCGGCGAAGATGTGGATCGCAGGTCTCGCCGCGCTGCGCAAGCCGCTGCTCCACCTGCACACGCAGTTCGATCGCGAGCTGCCGTGGGCGGAGATCGACATGGAGTTCATGAACCTGAACCAGTCGGCGCACGGCGACCGCGAGCTCGGGTTCATGCAGACGCGGATGGGCCTGCGTCGCAAGACGGTCGTCGGGCACTGGTCGGATCCCGTCGTCGCACGGCGGATCGGCACGTGGGCGAGAGCGGCATGCGGCGAGCGTGAGCTCCGGCAGCTCCAGGTCGTGCGATTCGGCGACAACATGCGACAGGTCGCGGTGACCGACGGCGACAGGGTCGAGGCGCAGTTGCGCCTCGGCACCGCCGTTCACGGCCACGGCGTGGACGACCTCGCGAACGCCGTGCGCGAGACCTCGGAAGCCGAGGTCGACGATCTGCTCCGCGAGTACGAGGAGCGATACGACCTCGTCCCTGTGCTGCGCGAGGGAGGCGAGCGCCGCACGTCCCTGCGCGAGGCCGCGCGGATCGAGGCGGGACTCCGCACGTTTCTCGGCGCGCGCGGCTTCGCCGCCTTCACCGACACGTTCGAGGACCTCGGCGCCCTGCCGCAGCTCCCGGGGATCGCGGTGCAACGGCTGATGGCCGACGGCTACGGGTTCGGCGCGGAAGGCGACTGGAAGACCGCCGCCCTCGTGCGCGCGGTCAAGGTCATGGGGAACGGGCTCGCCGGCGGCAGCTCGTTCATGGAGGACTACACGTACGACCTCACCCCCGGCCGCGAGCTGGTGCTCGGCGCGCACATGCTCGAGGTCTGTCCCTCGATCACGGACGAGCGTCCCTCGTGCGAGATCCACCCGCTGTCGATCGGCGGCCGCGGCGATCCCGTACGGCTCGTGTTCACCGCCCGAAGCGGCCCCGCCGTCGTCGCGGCTCTCGTCGATCTCGGAGACCGCTTCCGGCTGCTCGTGAACGAGGTGGATCTCGTCGCCCAGGAGCGGCCGCTGCCGAGGCTGCCCGTCGCGCGTGCGCTGTGGCGGCCGAAGCCCGATCTCTCGACGGCCGCCGAGGCGTGGCTCGTCGCCGGCGGGTCGCACCATACGGTCTTGACGGATCAGGTCGGGAGCGACGCCCTCGCCGACCTCGCCGAGATGCTCGGAATCGAGCTGGTGCTCATCGACGGCGAGACGCGGATGCGCGACCTCACGCGCGAGCTCCGCTGGAACCACGCGTTCCACGCGGTCGCCGGAAACGCCTGACAGGGCTCCGCCGGTCCCGCGCACGGCACAGGACGGCGGCCCGGTGGCAGCGCCGTGGCAGAGGCCGAGGCGATGCTCGGGCGGTTGTCGAGGAACCGAAAGGAGCGTCGCATGAGCGACCAGCTGACAAGGAGCTCACTCGCGGCACGGGCCGAGGGAAGCACCGTGTTCGCGCAGACGATGGGCCTCGTCGCCGCCACGACCGGTGTCTTCGCGCTCGGTGCCTACCTGGGGCGGAACTTGTCCTTCGGCTGGGGCCTCGCCTTCTGGGTCGCATCCCTCGCGTGCCTGGTCGGGATCAGTTTCGGGGTACGTGCCGGCGAGGAGATCGGCGTCGGACTGCTCTTCCTGTTCGGTCTGCTCGTCGGGCTGGCGATGGCGCCGACGATCGCGTACTACGCGCACACGAGCCCGCAGGCGGTCTGGCAGGCCGGCGGCGCGACGGCGCTGTTCGTCGCGGGCTTCGGAGCCGCCGGGTACGCGACGCGCCGGGACCTGTCCGTCTACGCCCGCGTGCTCTTCTGGGCGCTCGTCGGCCTCATCGTGTACGGGATCGTGCTGATCTTCGCGCAGATCCCGGGCGGTGAACGCGTCTACTCGATCCTCGGGCTCGTGGTCTTCGCCGGCTACGTCATGTTCGACTTCCAGCGGCTTCGGCTGACGACCGACGACGACAGCGCACCACTGCTCGCGGCATCGATCTTCGTCGACATGCTCAACGTCTTCACCTTCTTCCTGTCGCTCTTCGGCGGCGGACGCACGAGACGGGCGTAGCGACGTGCGAGCTCCCGCAGTCACCACACAACGATCCGATGTCAATGCAGGAAGGAGGACGCCATGAGCGTTTCGAGCAAGACCCGCGCTTCCGAGAGGTTCGCCGAGCTTTCGGACCGCGCCAAGGAGGCCGAGAAGCGCGTCGCCGCCGCTCAGGACGAAGCGCAGGCCGAGGTCGAGCGTCACGCGAACGAGGCGAGGGCGGCGGCGAAGGCGCACGCCGACAAGCTCGTCGAGTCCGCCGGCGCCGAGCAGGCCCACGTCTCCAAGTCGTGGAACGACCTGCAGACGTCGTGGAGCCGGCACATCGACCAGATGCACCAGGACCTCGCCGCGAGCAAGCGCGTGTTCGACGCGACGCAGGCGGTCAGCGACGCCGAGAACGCCGAAGGAGACGCGATGGCCGCGATCAACTTCGCCTACGGCGCGATCGAGGAGGCGGAAGCCTCGGTGCTCGACGCGATCTGGGCCTGGAAGCAGGCGGACGAGCTCGTCAAGAAGCAGTAGGACGCCGGTTGAGCTAGGGCGCGGGCTGCGGCTGCGGCCCGCGCCCGCTGCGCATCGGGAGCCTCAGTAGCGGCGCCGACGATCGCTTGCGGCGTAGATCTGCCGGCCGCACCGGGCGCACGCGGTCGGGGCCGGGAAGAGGCGGAGCCACGCCCGACAGTGCGGACAACGGCGCTTACGCGTCAGCCGTTGCCGGAACCCATCCACGGTTGACCGAGTCCGCCGGCGCACGCTGAATCCCCTTTCCCTCTGGGCCGGCCGCATCCTCTCCGGGCAGCCGCCGACTCTTCGGACCGTGCGGCCCCGCTTCCCGCCCGTCGACCCCGGAGCGGAGGAGCGGCGCGTATGCGAGACTGTCGGGGCGCGCTGACCCTGCGCGGTCGCCGTCGAGGCTGCTTCGACCTTCCTCTTCGACTGCCACTCCGGGCGCGACCACAGCCGGCGGCATCGTGTCCTCGGCGCCACGACGGACCGAAAGGCCGAGACGATGGAGACCGCCACAATCTGCGCCGACGGCCGTCCGTCCGGTGAGGCGCGGCCCGGATGAACCGGTTCGTCGGCGGAGGCGAGCGCGGAGACTCCGTGCTGCTCGACTACGAGGCGACGCTCTCGGCCCTGCTCTCGCTCGTCGGCCGCCAGGTGCTGGTCCTCTTCTCCGGGTCGGGTGGGTCGCCGTTCATCGCCGGCGTCGTCGCGGGCAGGCTCGAGCGCGGCGAGCCGGACGAACGGCTGCAGGAGCTGCTGCTTCGGGCCGACACGGAGCTGGTCGAGACGCTCTTCTTCCATGTCGGCTCGCGGCAGAGCGGCTTCGTCCTCCGTCCGGACGAGTTCGCGCATGCGTTCTGGCAGGGCGACGAGCAGCTGACGGTCCACCTCGGAGCGTGTGCGTTGACCGTTCTGGTTCAGGCCGAGCTCGGGGAAGCGTTGAGCCGTGGGCTGTCGCGGCCCGACGGGTGATCGAGGTCGAGGAGGAGCGATGGAAGGCACGATGATCTGGTTCAACGTCGACAAGGGGTACGGCTTCATCCGCACCGAGCACGACGAGCGGCTCTACGTTGCGCGCAGCGATTTCCTGCCCGATCACGAGCCCGAGCCTCGCTGCAAGGGCCGACAGGTCAGATTCGAGCGGCAGGCGGGCGAAGGCGATGTCCGTGCCGTCGAGGTGGCGTTCGTCGTGCAGGACGATCCGCGTCGTGCCCGCCTCCGCCACGCACGCGGCGGTCACGCCCTCTAGGCAGCGGCGGCGGTCCGCCGGCCGGCGTCCTCAGTCGCCGGCTTCGTACTTGAACGAGATGTCGAGCCTGACGCGGTAGTCGGCGATCTTCCCGTCCGCGATCGTGACGTCGAACCGTGTCGCCTCGGCGACGCGGAGGTCGCGGATCGACTTGGCGGCGGTCTCGACGGCGTTGCGTGCGGCTGCTTCCCAGGAGTCGGAGCTCGTTCCGATCACTTCGGTGACGCGGTACACGCTGTCGCTCATGTTCCTCTCCTTCGGCTCGGTCGTCGTGGATGATCTCAGTTCTCGGCCTTCGTCGTGAAGCTGCGGTAGACGCCGAGCATGGCCTCCTTCTGGGCCTCCGTCAGCCGCGGGTCGGCGCGGATCGCGGCCTCGGTGTCGGCGGCCTCGGTGGGCTCGTCGTCGAGCAGGCCGGCCTGCTCGAGCATCGTCTCGGCCGAGAGGTTGAAGGCGTCGGCGAGCGACTTCAGCACCCGCACCGACGGTGCGTGCAGTCCCCGCTCGAGCTGGCTCAGGTACGCGTTCGAGATGTCGGTCCGCGCGGCAAGCTCGCGAAGCGAGAGCCGCGCGAGCTTGCGTTGCGTGTGGATGAACTGGCCGAATGCCTCGACCTGCTCCTTCCAGGGATCGGTCAGCTGGCAGCCTTCGTCGTCGCGGACGGGGACGGCTTGCCGAGCACCGGCGACGCTGCGTCGAGCACGCTCTCGGCGAACTCCTGCTGCGCCTTCAGCAGCTGCTCGGCGAACCCGAAGCTCGTCTTGATGATCTCCTGCGGCTTCGGCAGCTCGTCGGCGTAGGGCAGGGCAGGCGTCTCGGGGATCGCCTTCTCGACGGCGTTCGCCCAGGCGCGGATCGCCTCGACGATCACCTGCTGGCCCTGGCGGATCGACTTCAGCGTCTGCTCCTGCGCCGTCTTGGCGTAGTCGGGTGCGGCGGTCGGCATCGGGACTCCTTTTGGTCGGTTACCGCGTCTTGCGTACTATACCACGCAAATGGCGGGTAAAGCAAGCTAGGAGCCGTTCGCGCCCGAATGCCGGACGTAGCGGCGAAACGCGTCGCTCAGTGCGCGGTGGGGCTGAGCCCCGCTCGACGCCTCGAAGGCGGCCTCCACCGTCTCGTCGTCCGCGACCTCGGTGCCCGACGTCCAGGCGCGGCAGCGCGCCAGGGTCTTGCTCGAGAAGAAGTCCGCCAGCAGCGGCAGCGCCCGGCTCTCCGGATCGCACACGTAGAGGTGCCCTTCTCCGGCGAGGACGTGCAGGCGGCTCTCGGGCAGGAGGCGGGCGAGCTGGATCCCGTTCGCCGGCTGCACGAGACGGTCCCCGTCGCCGGTCAAGACGAGCGTCGGAGCGCGGACGGACGAGAGCCACGGGAGGCTCGACCAGAACGCGCCCGCCGTCAGCTGGTACGTGTAGCCGAGGAGCGACGGCGGGTGCAGGAGTCGTGCCTCGGCGAGGCCGGGTACGCGCGTCAGGAGCTCGCGGTCGGCGGGGCTCGCGAGCTGGATCGTCCGGTCGTAGAGGGAGCGCGAGTGGTAGCGGATCGGCATCGAGATCAGCGTCAGCGCGTCGAAGGTCCCGGGCAGGCTGCCCCAGCCGCAGGCCGTGCTGGCGAGTGCGAGTCGCCGCACCCGGTCCGGCGCGTCGTGCGCCAGCTGCTGCGCCACGACCCCGCCGAGGGAGAAGCCGAGGACGTCGACCTGCTCGTGGCCGAGCTCGTCGAGCAGATCCACGAGCGTCGCCGCGATCGCCGCGATCGAGAGCGGCCGGCGCGGAGTCGGCGAGCGGCCGGCGCCCGGCAGCTCGACCGCGATCGTGTGCGCGGTCCGGGCCAGCCGCTCCTCGAGGGTGGCCAGCATCTCGACGTTGGCGCCGAGGCCGTTGACGAGGAGCACTGGACGGCCCGTGCCGCGCCGGCGCACGAACATCTCGACGCCGCCGGCGCTCAGGATTGCATCGCTCGGCCCCGCGCTTGCAGCCACCGTCGACCGCCTCTCTCTGCTCGGCTGCCGCGTCGATTGGCTGACGCGACATGAGGACGTGGATTGTAGGCCGTGCCCCGGAGGGCGTTGACCCCTCTCTTGTGTTCCTGATATTAATTCAGTTCAGGTGACGCTGTCTACCCGCTTCGAGGGCAAGGTCATGTTCGCCACGGGCGGCGGCTCGGGCATCGCGGCTGCCACGGCGCGGCGGTTCGCGGCGGAGGGCGGCCGGGTGGCGGTCGTCGATCTGGACGCGGGCCGCGCGGCGGAGGTCGCCTCGGAGCTGGACGGATCGGTCGGGATCGGCTGCGACGTCGCCGACGAGGCCTCGGTGCAGGCGGCGGTGCGGGAGGCGCGCGAGCGGCTCGGCCGGATCGATTGCGTCCTGAACGCGGCCGGCTTCGTCCACTTCGCTCCCGTCGAGGAGCTGGCCGTCGAGGACTGGAACCGGATGCTCGCGGTGCACCTGACCGGGACGTTCCTCGTCTGCAAGACCGCGCTGCCGCATCTCCGCGCGGCCGGCGGCGGCTCGATCGTCAACCTCGCGTCGGTCACCGCGCTCGTCGCCCGCGTGAACCTCGCGGCGTACTCGGCTGCGAAGGGCGGCATCATCGCGTTCTCGCGCCAGTTCGCAATCGAGGCCGGCGTCGACAACGTGCGGGTGAACGTCCTCGCGCCCGGGAGCGTGCGCACGCCGATGACGCGGCCGGTCTACCTCGAAGGTGCGCTGCCGCAGTCGATCCAGGCGCGGCTCGCCGAGCCGGAGGAGATCGCGGCGAGCGCGTGCTTCCTGCTCTCCGACGAGGCGAGCTTCTTCACCGGTGCGCTGCTCGTCGCCGACGGCGGGGCAACGGCGGTGTGAGCGACTACCCGCATCTCTTCGAGGCGGGGACGATCGGCGGCGTCGCGGTCCGCAACCGCATCGTCCAGGCGCCGATGGGCACCGGCCTCGTCGAGAGCGGGCGCCTGACCGCCCGCGACGTCGCCTTCCAGGAGGAGCGCGCGCGCGCCGGCGTCGGGCTGATCGTCACCGGCGCGGCGGTCGTCCACCCGACCTCGCTCTTCCCCGTCCGGATCATCGTCGAGGCGTGGGACGAGGACGGGATCGACGCTCTGCGCGCCCGCTGCGAGGCGGTGCAACGCCACGGCGCGCGCATCTTCGGCCAGCTCGTCCACCTGGGCCGAGAGTCGCCGGGCGGGCTGACGAACTCCGTGCCGATGGCGCCCTCGCCGATCGCGTCGCCCCGCGATCCGAGCCCGCCGCACGAGATGACCGACACCGAGATCCGCGTGATCGTGGACGCGTTCGCGCGGTCGGCGGCGAACTTCCGGACGGCCGGGTACGACGGCGTCGAGATCTCCGCCGGGCACGGCTATCTCGTCGCGCAGTTTCTGTCGCCCGCGTCGAACCGCCGCACCGACGCCTACCGCGGCGACACGCTCGAGGGAAGGACGCGGCTGCTGCGCGAGATCGTCGAGGCGATGCGCAGCCGCTGCGGCGACGGCTATCCGGTGGGCATCCGCCTGAGCGCCGAGGAGGAGACGCCCGACGGCTTGACGCTCGACGACACGCGCGCGATCTGCGTCGCGCTCCAGGAGACGGCTCCCGTCGACTACATCTCGCTCACCGCCGGGATGCGCGGCGCCTACGTGAAGGACACGGCGTACCCCGAGGGCTTCACGCTCGGCTGGGCCGCCGCGGTGAAGCGGGACGTCGACGTGCCGGTGATGGCGGCGGGGCGGATCCGCTTCCCCGAGCTCGCGGAGCGCGCGGTCGCGTCCGGACAGGTCGACTTCGTGGCGATCGGCCGCGGGATGATCGCCGATCCGGAGTGGGTGGCGAAGACGCGCGAGGGACGCGCGGCGGAGATCCGCCCGTGCATCGGCATCGTGCAGGACTGCCGCGCGGCGCACGGTCAGCTCGGGTGCGCCGTCAACGCCCGCGCCGGCCGGGAGCTCGAGTGGGGACCGCCGCGCCGGGCCGCGACGCCGAAGCGGGTCGTCGTCGCCGGTGCCGGGCCGGCCGGCCTCGAGGCCGCCCGCGTCGCGGCGGAGTCCGGCCACGAGGTCGTTCTCTACGAGCGGGCCGGCGTCAGCGGCGGACAGCTGCGGATCGCGGCCGCCGGGCCGACCCGCGCCGAGCTGCTCGACTTCGTCGCCTACGCCGAGCGTGAGCTGGCGCGGCTCCGCGTCGACGTGCGCCTCGGGACGGTCGCGACGCGCGACGCGATCCTCGACGACGAGCCCGATCTCGTCGTCGCCGCCACCGGCGCATCGCCGCTGCCGCCGGAGTTCCCGTTCGACGCGGACGCGCACGTCGTGACGGTGTGGGATCTGCTCGGCGGCTCCGTCGCGACGCTGCCTGCCCGCGCCGCCGTGCTCGACGACGGCTCCGGCTTCTGGCACGGGATCAGCGCGGCCGAGTACCTTGCCGAGCGCGGCGTCGCGGTCGAGCTGCTCACGCCCGCGCGGGGGATCGCGCTCGCGATTCCCCACGAGAGCGTCGCCGGCGTCCTCGGCCGGCTCGGGAGCAACGGCGTCCGCTACCGGACGCTGACCACGGTGACGTCCGTGTCCGGTCCGACCGTGTCGCTCGCCGACGCGGTCACCGGCGAAGCGTCGGAGCTCGAGGCCGAGCTGCTCGTGGTGCGGACGAGGCTGCAGCCCGACGACGCACTGCTGCGCGAGCTCGACGGCGACGTGCCGGCGCTCGTCGCGATCGGCGACTGCTCGGCCGGGCGGCGCCTCACGCACGCGGTGCTCGACGCCGACTCCGCGGTGCGACAGTTCGACGAGGGCCGCCTCGGCAGCGCCGCGATGGTCGCGGTCTCGCGATGAGCGGACGCGCCGAGTTCTGGCGCATGGGCGCGACGCCGGTGCCTTCGGCCGGGATCGGGCGCTTCGCGCGCGCGTTCGAGGCGAGCGGCTGGGACGGGCTCGCCGTCGGCGAGGCGCACGGGCTGCTGCCCGATCCGTACGTCGTGCTCGCGCTCGCCGCCGCCGCGACGACGACGCTGAAGGTCGGAACCGCGGTCGCCGTCCCGCTGCGCCATCCGCTGCTCGCCGCCGACGCGATGGCGACGCTCCAGGGGGTCTCCGGCGGGCGCGCGTCCTTCTCGGTCGGCCGCGGCGACGGCGCGATGAAGGTGCTCCAGCAGAAGCCGATGCCGGTCGCCCGCTTCGAGGAGTACCTGCTCCGGCTGCGCGGGTTCCTCCGGCGCGAGGAGGTGGAGATCGACGGCGTCGTCTCGACGATGTCGCGCCTCGACGACATCGACCCGTCGCTCGACCTCCCGGCGCCCACGCTGAACGTCGCCGCGACCGGACCGCGCACGATCGACGTCGCGGTCCGCTGTGCGGACGGCGTCAGCTTCTCGGTCGGCGCCGACGTCGAGCGGCTCCGTCGGTCGATCGCGCTCGCCCACGACGCGTGCCACACGGCCGGACGGGACCCGGGCTCGCTGCTGCTCGGCTGCTACGTGCAGGTCGCAGTCACCGACGAGCGCGACGCACGCGCGCGCGAGGCGATTCGCGGGCTCGTCGTCACGCATGCGCGCTTCTCCGGGTTCGAGACGACCGCGGCCGCCGGCGTCGGCGCCTCCGACCACGGCGAGTACCGGCAGGCGGTCGCGACGATGGAGGCGGTCTACCGCGACACGCGTGGCGGCGTCTCGCGCGTCGACGGCGGACGGCCGGGCGAGATCGACTTCTACCCGCGGGAGGCCGGCGCCGACGAGCTGATCGACCGGTTCGCGATCGCCGGCCCCGCCGAGTACTGCGCCGAGCGGCTGCAGGAGATCGTCGAGCTCGGCATCGGCCGGGTCTACATCGGCACGCGCGCCGTCGGGGTCGACCTCGACGAGGCGAACAGCGACCGGATCGGACGCGAGGTGCTCTCGCTCCTCCGCGGATGAACGGGCGTGAGGTTCAGCTCGTGTCGTACCCGCGCGGCGAGGTGCGGCCGTCGGACTTCCGCATCGTCGACGTGGAGGTGCGTGCGCCGGAGCCGGGCGAGGTGCTCGTGCGCAACACGTGGACGTCGGTCGACGCGGCGCTCCGGCTCCGCCTGCGGGACGAGGCGCCGGCCGGGTACTTCGCCGCGTTCCCGCTCGAGGCGCCGATGGACGGGATCTTCACCGTCGGCGAGATCGTCGAGTCGCGCGCGGACGGGTTCGAGCCGGGCGACACGGTGTGGCACGCCGCCGGGTGGCGGGAGTACGCCGTCGTCGAGGCCGGAGTGCCGGCCCTGGGAGGCATCGCCACGCTGACGAAGCTCGACCTCGACGTCGCACCGGCACCGGCGTACCTCGGCGTCCTCGGCGGCAACGGGCTGACCGCCTACGCCGGCCTCTTCCGGGTCGCCGAGCTCCGGGACGGCGACGTCGTCTGGGTCTCCGCGGCCGCGGGCGCGGTCGGCAGCCTCGTCGCGCAGATGGCGAAGATCCGGGGCCACCGCGTGGTCGGCAGCGCCGGCTCCGACGAGAAGGTCGCGTACCTGCTCGGCGAGCTCGGGCTCGACGCCGCCTTCAACTACAGGACGGGGGCGCTCCCGGAGCTGCTTCGCGCCGCCGCTCCCGACGGCATCGACGTCTACTTCGACAACGTCGGCGGCGGACACCTCGAGGCGGCTCTCGGTGCCCTTCGCGACTTCGGCCGCGTCGCCGTCTGCGGATCGATCTCGGAGTACGACGCGGACGAGCCGCCGCCGGGGCCGAGCAACCTGTTCATGACGGTGGCGAAGAACCTGACCATCCGCGGCTTCCGCGGCAGCAGCAACGTCGACCTTCTCCCCGAGCTGACGCGGGAGGTCGGAGCCTGGCTCCGCGACGGACGACTGCGCTACCGCGAGACGATCGTCGACGGGCTCGAGCACGCGCCGGAGGCGCTCGCCGGGCTGATGCGCGGCGACAACACCGGCAAGACGCTCGTCCGGATCTAGAAGGGGACGCCGTCGAACGTCTCGGTGCGCGCGGCGAACAGGCGGCGCACGCGCCCGTCGTCGTCGAGCTCGACGGCGAACGTGAACGAGCCGAGCGGCTCGCCGTGGCGCGTCGTCCAGCCGGACGCGACCTCGGTGCTCCCGTCGCGGAGCGACTTGGAGATGTGATGCAGCTGGCCGTCGGGATCGCGCTGGGCGAGATAGCCCTCGAACGCGTCGAAGCTGCCGGCGAACTCCTGCGCGCCCGCGTCCGTCGCCCACAGCAGCGAGAACGTGAAGTCGGGCGCGAGCATCGGCACGACGTCCTCGCCGGCGTCGAGCTTCGCGAAGTACACGGGGAGAAACGTCGCCTCGCTCATGCATGGACCTCCAGTCGTCGGGCGAGATCGTGTCCGAGGGTGCGCTCGTGCTCGCGCGGCGTGCCGAACTGGCCGCTGCGGACGGCGATTCGGCGGAGGAAGCGGTGCGCCGGATGCTCCGCAGTGAAGGCGATGCCGCCGAAGACCTGGAGCGCTCCGTGTGCGACCTCGTGCGTCGCACGTCCGGCGTACGCCTTCGCGATCGACGCGGTGCGGAGGCTGTCGGGCTCGCGCTCGTCGAGCGCCGCGGCCGCGTAGAGCACGCTCGACCACGAGCTCTCGACCTTCACGTACATGTCGGCGAGCAGGTGCCGGATCGCCTGGAAGCTTCCGATCGTCTGTCCGAACTGGCGGCGCTGCGCGGCGTAGGCGCAGGCGAGCTCGAGCACCGCGGCGGCTGCGCCGACGGACTCGGCCGCGGCGAGCACGCCGGCGACGGCGCCGAGCGACTCGGGGAGCGGCGCGAGCAGCTCCGCCTCCGCCGAGTCGAAGGTCACGTGGGCCGGCCGGAGCGTCGGGTCGAGCGTCGGCTCCGGCTCGAGGGAGACGCCGCCCGCGGCGGGTGCGACGAGCGCGAGCGCCGGACCGTCCGGGCTCGCCGCGGAGACGGCGATGGCATCGACCGCCGCGGCGAACGGGACGGCGCTCTTCTCGCCGCTGACACGGCCGCCGTCGAGCGACGTCGTCGGCTCCGCCGGCGCGAACGACCGGCCGGGCTCACTCAGCCCGAGTGCGACGCGGCCGTGGCCGGGCGCCACGAATGCGAGCGCGCCGCTGTCCACGTAGGGCACCGCGGCGAGGTGCCGGCCGAGGCTCCAGGCGATCAGCGCGAGCTCGACGGCGCCGAGACCTTCGTCGCCGCCGACCTCGAGCGCGCCGAACTCCACGAGCTCGCGCCAGAGCGTGTCGGCGTCCGGCTCGCGCGCGAGCATCTCGCCGACCGCTTCGCGCAGCCAGGTCTGCTCCTCTGTCAGCGCGAGGTCCACGCATCACTCCTTCGGAAGGGACAGGACGCGGTCGGCGATGATCCCGCGCTGGATCTGCTGCGCGCCGCCGTAGACGCTCGCGGCGCGGGAGTACAGGTAGCGCTCGTGCCAGAACTCCCCCGCGGCGGCGTCGCCGAGCACCTCGAGCGCCGCCAGCCCGAGCGCCTGCTCGGCCTGCGCCATCAGCAGCTTCACCCCGGAGCTCTCCGGGCCGACGGCGCCGCCGTTGATGAACGTCGACATCGTGCGCGTCGCGTGATGGCGCAGCACCTCGATCTGGATCAGCGCACCGGCGAGCGCCGCCTGCGCCGCCTCGTCGGCGAGCACCGGGGCGCCGTCGCGCTCCAGGTCGGCGGCGTCCGCCACGAGCCGGTCGAGCCAGGTCCGCAGCGTCACCTGCCGCGGCAGCGCCGCGGTCCCGCGCTCGTGCGCGACGACGTGCATCGCGATCTCCCAGCCCTGGCCCGGCCGGCCGAGGAGGTTCTCCTTCGGGACGACCACGTCGTCGAGGAACAGCTCGCAGAACTCCGCGTGTCCCGTGATCTGCTCCATCGGCCGCATCTCGACCCCCGGCGACTCGACGTCGACGATCAGCAGCGAGATCCCCTTGTGCTTCGGCACGTCGGGGTCGGTTCGTGCGAGCACGCCGCACCAGCGGGAGAACTGCCCCCACGAGACCCACGTCTTCTGCCCGTTCAGCACATAGCCGCCGTCGGTCTCGACCGCGGTCGTGCGGAGCGAGGCGAGATCCGACCCCGCCTCCGGCTCGGAGAAGCCCTGGCTCCAGAGCTCCTCGGCCGACAGGATCGGAGCGACGTAGCGGTTGCGCTGCTCGTCCGTCCCGAACGCGAGGATCGCCGGCCCGAGCACGTCGAGCCCGACGATCGCGACCCGCTCGGGCGCGCCCGCCGCCGCCATCTCCTGGTCGACGACGATCTGCTCCACGGTCGGCCGCCCGCCCCCGCCGAACTCGGCCGGCCACGCGCGCCCGACGTAGCCGGCGTCGTAGCAGCGCGCCTGCCAGCGGCGGAGATACGCGATCCGCTCGTCGAGGCCGTGCGGCAGCTCCGCCGGGTCGGGACAGTGCTCGGCGAGGAACTCGCGCACCTCGTCGCGCAGCTCGCGCTCCTCCGGTTCGAGCGCGAGCTTCACAGGAGCTCGGGGACGACGAGGGCGTCGGTGTCGACGATGCCGTGGCAGCGCTCGCGAATCGTCACCTTGTATCCCGGATGCGTGAGGATCCAGAAGCGGTCGGTGCGGATCGCGTCGAGGACCTGCGCGGCGACGTCCGCCGCCGGGATGCGCGGCATCGTGACGAGCGGCACGTCGCGGCCGTTCTCGCCGCCGGGCCGGAGCACGGCGCTGTTCTCGCGGAGGGAGCTGAGGACGGGGCCGGGGCAGAGGACCGACACGCCGATCGGCGCGTCCTGCGCGCGGAGATCGTGCTCGAGGCACTCCGACAGGCCGACGACGCCGTACTTCGCCGCGGTGTACGGCGCGAGGCCGGGGAAGGCGACGAGACCGCCGACCGACGCCGTGTTCACGACGTGTCCCGGCTCGCCCCGCTCGACCATCCCGCGGACGAACGCCTCGATCCCGTGCACGACGCCGCCGAGGTTGACGCCCAGCACCCACTCCCACTCCTGCCGCGTGAACTCCCACGTCAGGCCGGGGAGCTGCACGCCGGCGTTGTTGCACAGCACGTGGACGGCGCCGAAGCGGTCGAGGACGCGCGCCTCGAGCGCCGCGACCTCGTCCCACTTCATCACGTCGGTCGCGACGGCGAGCACCTCTGCTCCGGTGTCCGCTGCGAGTTGCGCCGCCGCCCCGTCGAGCCCCGCCGGGTCGACGTCGGCCATCGCGATGCGCATCCCCTCGGCGGCGAACGCCTCGCACAGCGCGAGGCCGATCCCGCTCGCGGCCCCGGTGACGACGGCGACCTTGCCGTGGAGATCCGCGATCACAGCTTCTTGAAGATGTCGGAGCCGCCGGCGAGCATCGCGATCGCCACGCCCGCCCCGGTGACCGCGACCATGACGAGCGCAGTGGCGGCAACCGCGGGGTACAGGCCGTTCCCGTAGTAGTTGTAGAGGACCGTTCCCATCACGTTCTGGGTCGGCGAGCGCACGAGCAGCGACGCGGCGAACTCGTTGGCGAGCAGGATGAACATCAGCGCCGCCGCGCCCGCAAACGTCGCGCGCATCAGCGGCGCCATGATCGTCAGGTGCGTGCGGAAGACGCCGGCGCCCGACACGCGCGAGGCCTCCTGGTACGAGTCGCCGAGCGCGACCATGCCCGAGAGCTGCATGCGCGCCGAGAACGGGACCATGAGCGTGATGTAGACGAGCACGATCACCCAGTTCGACCCATACAGGACGAGCGGCCCTCGTGTGTACGCGAAGAGGAAGCCGACGCCGAAGATCACCGCGGGGATGCTCAGCGGCATCGCGACGATCAGGTCGAGAACCGGCCGGAGCACCGGGTACTCGTCGCGCCGCCGCAGCACCGATGCGCCGAGGTAGCCGAGCGGCAGGGTGATCGCGACGGCGATCACGGACACGATCAGGCTCGTCTTGATCGCGGTCAGGATCGCGCCGTCGTGGAAGATCTGGTGGAACGCGTGCAGCGTGAACTGGCTCGGGTGCAACGTCCCCGACCAGTACGGCGAGAGCGCGACGAGTGCGAGGCCGATGATCGGCAGCAGCGTCGCGACGATGCCGTAGAGGACGATCGCGACGGCGCCGATCTTGGAGCTCTTGGCCGAGGTGCGGAACGACTTGCCGCCGTGCGTGACGAAGCGTCCGAGGTCGCCGAGCAGGATCTTGTTCAGGACGAGAACGGTGACGCCGAAGATGAGCAGCGGCGAGCCGAGCGCGGCGGCGACGTCGTACTGCGCGGGCGTCTGCTGGGTCGCGTAGTACATCTGCGTCGTGAGCACGGTGATGTTGTTGTTCGCGCCGAGGATCAGCGGCGCCGTGAACTGTCCGAGCGCGAGCAGCAGCGCGACACCCGAGCCGTAGATCAGCGCCGGCCGTAGCAGCGGCAGCGTGACGCGGAAGAAGACGCCCGCCTTCGAGGATCCGGCCACCTGCGCCGCCTCGAGCAGCTCGCCGTTGATGTTCTCGAAGCCGGCGCTGACGAAGAGGTAGATGAACGAGGTCAGCGCGAGGCCGGTGACGATGATGATCCACGGCAGGGTGTAGATGTCGACGGGGCCGGCGTACTGGCCGTGCCACCACGGCAGGTGCCGGAGGAGGGCGTTCAGGTAGCCGGGATGCGGCGAGAAGAGGAACGACCAGCCGAGCACGGCGGCGATCGCCGGGACGACGATCGGGAGGATGGGGAGGATCTTCAGCAGGCGCAGCCGGGGGGAGAGCGTGCTCGCGGCCCAGGCGAGCGCCGTCCCGAGGACGAGCGCGATCGCGAGCGACCCGAGCGCCAGCTCGACCGTCCTCCAGATCACGCCCCAGATCCCCGGCTCCCGGAACGCCTCGCCGTAGGCGCGGGCGCCGTGCGAGAACGCGAGCACCTGGAGCCGGACGAGCGGCAGGACGATCAGGTACGCGAGGAAGCCGATGAAGACGATCAGGCCGAGCCGCGGGGCGACGTAGCCGAGACGGAGCTGCCTGCGGCGCGGCGCGGCCACGGTGACGGCTGCGGTCGCCTCAGACACCGACGCTCTCGGGGTTCTGGGCCGTGCGCTCGGCGGCGATACGCGCGCCGTCCCGGTCGAAGACCGTCGTGTCGCCGGCGCGGAGGAACGCGTTCACCCGCTCGCCCGCGTTGAGGCTCCGGATCCAGCTGCCGCGGTCGCCCGCAGGCATGCGGCTGTGGAGGCGCGTCCCCGCGACCGTGAGGAGGATGTCCATGAAGCGGCCGCCGAACTCGGAGTCGGCGACGATCGCCGTGAACGAGATCGAGTCGTGAGGGGCCGGCGTGCCCGGCTCCGCGAGCCTGAGGTCCTCGGGCCGCGCACGCGCCGTGACCGAGTCGACGCCGCGGTCGTCGAACCCGAGGTCGCCGTTCACCGGCTCGCCGTCGTGCACCCAGCCGCCGCCCGCCTGCCGCTCGAGCGTGAGCCGGTTCTCCATCCCGATGAAGCCGGCGACGTACTCGGTGGCCGGCTCCTCGAAGATCTCCTCGGGCCGTCCGAGCTGCTCGATCTTGCCGGCGCGCATGATCGCCAGCCGGTCGCCGAGCGCGAGCGCCTCGCTCTGGTCGTGGGTGACGTAGACGGCGGTGAAGTGGAGGCGCTGGTGGAGCTCGTGGATCTCGCTGCGAACCTGGTCGCGCAGGCGCGCGTCGAGGTTCGAGAGCGGCTCGTCGAACAGCACGAGGTCCGGGCGTGCCACGAGCCCGCGCGAGAGCGCGACGCGCTGCTGCTGGCCGCCGCTGAGCTGTCCGGGGTAGCGGTCGAGCAGCGGGCTGCAGTCGACGAGCTCCGCGGCCTCCTCGATCCACTCGGTGGCGGTGGCGCGCTTGACGCGCCGCGCCTTCAGCGGGTAGCCGATGTTCTGGCGCACGGTCATGTGCGGCCACAGCGCGTACGACTGGAAGACCATGCCGATGTTGCGCTTGTTCGGAGGCACGTTCGTCCCGCGCGCCGCGTCGAAGACGGTCCGGTCGCCGAAGGCGATGCTGCCCTCGTCGGCGGACTCGAGACCCGCGATGCAGCGGAGCGTCGTCGTCTTGCCGCACCCGCTCGGGCCGAGGAGGACGAGGAACTCTCCGGGCTCGATCTCGATGTCGAGACTGTCGACCGCCGTCGTCGGAACCTTGCCTCCGAACCGCTTCGACAGTCCGTTGATGCTCACGTTTGCCACGACGTCTGCTTTCGGTTCGGAGTCGCCGGGAGCGGGCGCCACCGCGTCCGCTCCCGCGCGATCTGGAGGTCAGCCTAGTGGGTGAAGAGGGAGACCCAAAGGGCGTTGAAGGCACTCACCTTTGCGGGTGTGAAGTCGTTGAGATGCTGCACTCTCGGCTTCGCGTAGAAGGTATTCGGGATGTTCGGGTAGATCGCGCCGGCCGTCGCCGAGACGGTCGCCTGGCCCTCGGGCGACTCCATGTAGTTGGCGAGGAGCTGCGCGGCCGCCGGGTGCGGAGCCTGCTTCAGGATCATCCCGAAGTAGGGCGCGTTCCAGTTGTCCGGCAGCACCTTGAACTCGATCGGCGCTCCTGCCGCCTTGAGCGTGAGGGCGGTTCCGGCCGCGACGGGCGCGCCGATGATCTCGCCCGAGGCGACCGCCTGCGTCATCGGCAGGGTCGAGGTGTAGATCTTCGGATTCTGCGCTGCGAGCTTCTGGAGGATGCCCTTCCCCCACTTCGCCTCGGCCCAGAGGTACCAGTCCATGAACGACGTCGAGACGCGAGGGTCGGGCACGCCGATCTTCCCCGAGAAGGCCGAGCTCGTGAAGGTCGGGACGCCGGTGACCGAGCCCGGGTACGCCTGCGTGTTCCACGCCTCGCCGAGCACGGCCTCGCCGCTGATCCATGCCTTGCCGAACATGAACGTCTTGCGGTCGAACTGCTTGGAGAAGAAGCTCGGGCCGACCGCGTCGGCGACCCAGCCGTGCTGGAGCGCACCGTAGATGTACGGCTTCGCCGTCGCGACCCAGATGTCCGCGACCGCCTTGCCGGTCGACTCCTCGGCGTTGATCTGCGCCAGGATGGCGTTGTCCACGTTGCGGTTGACCGTGACGGTGATCCCGTACTTCTCCTTGAACGCGGCCGCCATGTTCGCGTACGACGTGGGATTCGACACCGTGTAGATGGTGACGCTGCCTTCCTGCTGGGCCTTCGCGACGAGGGCCTTCCACTGCGCCGCCGTCGCCGGCTTCGGCGCTCCCGCCGGTGCGGCGTGCCGGGACGCGGACGCCGTGCTGGCGAGTGCGGCGACGAGCGCCGCTGCGAGCGCCACGAGCAGCACTGCCCGGCCATGCCGAATAGTCGAGCCTCCTACCACCGGATTCCTCCTTCGTGTGACCGGCTCCGCGGTCGCCGCGGCCGGGGTTCTCCACGCTGCCGGTTGAGACGCCCCCGTGGGGATCGAGTTCGCTTCCGTCACGTCGTTCACCCCGATCTCCTCCCGTGTGGGCGACCCGCCCGAACTTATCGAACTGACTTCAGGTGCGTGAGGTTTTAGCTGATCCGCGATCGGTTTGCAAGTACCGATTTCGTAAAGGCCGAGGCGTCATTGACAGAAACCCGGGCGAGGGCCTAGTCTAGGCGACTTCAATTCGAACTCAAGGAGCGGAGAGCGATGATCGAAACCGATCTCCTCGTGCTTGGCGGCGGGATGGCGGGGCTGTCCGCCGCGGCCTGGTCGGTGCGTCAGGGGCGCTCGGTCGTCCTCGTCGAGGCGGGCGAGCTCGGCGGCAGCGCGCTGCACGCGGGCTTCATCTGGACGGCGCCCTCGCTCGAGGCTCTCCGCGAGGCGATTCCCGACGGCGACCCGGCGCTCGCCGAGCGGCTGATCGACGACTTCGAGCCGGCGGTCGAGTGGGTGCGCTCCCTCGGCGTCGAGGTTCAGCCGGCCGTCACGGTGCTCCGCTTCGGACGCGGCCACCAGACCGCGCTCCTCAACTACCTGCGCGCGTGCGAGCTGATCGTCCGCGACGATCCTCGCTCCGAGCTCGTGCTCGGCGGGACCGCGCGCCGGCTGCTCGTGGAGGACGGTGCGGTGCGGGGCGCCGAGATCGAGCTCGCGTCGGGAGAGGTGCGCACGATCGCGGCGGACGCGACCGTCCTCGCGACCGGCGGGTTCCAGGGCGACCCCGAGCTGCGCGCGTCCCTGATCCATCCCCACGCGCGCGACATCCCACTGCGCGGGAACTGGTACAGCACCGGCGACGGGCTGCGGCTCGGCCAGAGCGCCGGCGCGGCGTTCGGCCCCGAGGACGCCGGGTTCTACGGGCACCTGATGCCGTCCGGCGTCAGCTTCGGCGAGCACGACGACTTCGTGGCGCTCTCGCTCTACTACAGCGAGCACTCGCTGATGCTCAACCTCGACGCCCGGCGGTTCGTCGACGAGACCGTCGGAGACCACCTGAACACGATGGCGCTGCTCGAGCAGCCCGAGGCGCGGGCGCTGATCGTCTCCGACTCGCGGATCCGCGACGAGTGGATCCTCCGGCCGTACGTCGAGGGCGTCCGCCCGGTGGACACGTTCGACCTCTGCTACCGGCGCGGCGCACGCTGTGCGATCGCCGAGGATCTCGACGAGCTCGCGCTGATGCCGCCGGAGTGGGGCTACGACGGTGAGGCCGTGCGCCGGGCGCTCATCGACTTCAACCGCAGCTGCGCCGACGGCTCGTTCGACCCGCCGCGCCGGTACGACGCGGTGCCGATCCAGGATCCGCCGTTCTATGTGATCGAGGTCGTGCCCGCGATCACGTTCACCTTCGGCGGGCTCCTCGTCGACTCGGAGGCGCGTGTCCTCAACGGCGACGGCCGACCGATCCCCGGGCTCCACGCCGCGGGCGCGGATGCCGGCGGCCTCTACGTCCGCGCCTACGCGGGCGGGATCGCGGCGGCGCTCGTCTTCGGGCTCCGCGCGGCGAGGACCGCGCTCGAGACGGCGGTCGCGGTCGGGACCTGATCGCTACGACCAGACGACGACGGCGTCGAGCGCCTCGACCGCCGCGCCGTCGACCCGGAGCGGGTTGATCTCGACCGACGCGAGGCGCGGGCCGAGCCGCTCGGCGAGACGGGCGAACGAGACGATCGTCGCGACGAGGCGATCGACGTCCGCGGCCGGCCCGCCGCGGACGCCGTCGAGCAGCGCCCTCCCGCGGAGCTCGTCGAGCATGTCGCGAACGTCGCGCTCGTCCACCGGCAGGAGCCGGAGGCTCGTGTCGTCGGCGACGTGCACCAAGACGCCGCCGAGGCCCACCGCGAGCGTCGGGCCCCAATGCGCGTCGCGGACCACGCCGACGATGAGCTCCAGGCCGCCCCGGCGCATCGGCGCGACGAGCGCGCCCTCGACGTGCGCGCCGTCGACGGCCGATCCGGCCGCGGTCACACGGTCGAACGCGTCGTCGACGGCGTCGGCGGTCCGCAGGTCGAGCGCGACGCCGCCGATGTCGCTCTTGTGGAGGATCTCGGGCGAGACGACCTTGACGACGACGGGGTAGCCGAGCTCGCGCGCGGCATCGACCGCGTCCTCGCGCGTCGCGACGAGCCGCGCCGGGACGACCGGGATCCCGTTGGCGGCCAGGAGCTCGAGGCTGCGCGCCTCGGACCACTGCCCGCGACGGTCGTCGAGCTCGAGCTCGTCCGCCGACGGCGGCGCCGTGCGCGCGCGGCGGAGCCACGCAGACCAGCGGATCGCGCCGCCGACGGCGTCGACCGTGTCGCGGAGGCCGGTCATCGCGTGCGGCACGCCCAGCTCGTCGAGTGCGGCCGCCGTGTAGGGATCGATGTCGTGCACGGTCTGGTCGACGAGGAGCCCGCGGCTCCCGGCGGCGCGCAGCCCCGAGGCGATCACCTCGATCGTCGATCGGTATCGCGCCCGCTCCTCCGTCGGGAGCACATGAATCGCGGCGAGGAGCGCGACCGACGGATCGTCGGCGAGCGCGACGAGGGCGTCGGCGAAGATCTGCGGGTCCGCGGATGCCGCGCCCGTGATGTCGAGCGGGTTGCGCAGGGTGCCGTACGCGGCGAGGACGCCCGCGAGGCGCGCCTGCGTCGTCTCCGCGAGCGGCTCGAGCGGGACGCCGGCGGCCTCGGCCCGGTCGGCGACGATGTCGCAGGCGCCGCCGGAGATCGAGACGACGCCGAGCCCGCCGGGCGGCAGCGGGCCGGTGCGCGCGAGCAGCCCCGCCGTCATCGCGAGCTGCTCGATCGAGTCGACGCGGACGACGCCGAGCTGCCGCAGCGCAGCGTCGACGAGCCGGTCGTCGCCGACGAGCGCGCCGGTGTGGGTGAGCGCGATCTCCGCGGCAAGGGCGCTCGTCCCGACCTTCAGCATCACGATCGGCTTCTCGAGCTCGGCCGCGCGCTCGGCGAGCCGCCGGAGCCGCTCGGCGTCGCGGATCGACTCGAGGAACATCGCAAGCGCGCGCACGCGGTCGTCCTCGAGGACGGCCGCGGCCATGTCGAGCGTGTCGACCATCGCCTCGTTTCCCGTCGAGATCACGTGGCTGAGGCCGATGTTCTGCGCGCCGGCGAACGCGGCGATCGCGTAGGCCGTCGCACCGCTCTGCGACACGATCGCCACGCCGCCCGGGGCGACGGGCATCAGCTGCCCCGACCACGCGGGCGCCCGGTCGACGACGTTGACGAACCCGAGGCAGTTCGGCCCGAGGCACAGCAGATCGAGCTCGCGGCACTGCTCGACGAGCTCCTCCTGGGCGCGGACGCCGTCGGCGCCGGTCTCGCCGAAGCCTGCCGCGAGGACGACGGCGGATCGGACTCCGGCCGCGGCCGCGTCCGCGAGCGCACCGGGAAGCGCCGCGGCGCCGACGAGCATGAGCGCGAGGTCGACCGGCTCGCCGATCTCGGCGCAGCTCGTGAACGCGGCGCGGCCGTGCACCTCGCCGCCGTTCCGGTTCACGAGGTAGAGCGCGCCGTCGTATCCGACCGATTCGAAGTTCGCGTACGACCCGCTGGACCAGCCCGACCGGTCGGAGGCGCCGACGAGCACGACGCTCCTCGGCGACAGCAGCTCACGCAGGCGCACCGGAGTCTCGGCTAGTGCCCCGTCCACTCGGGCTTCCGTTTCTCCGCGAACGCCTTCGGGCCCTCGACGTAGTCGTCGGACGCGAGCAGCCGCGCGACCCGCGCAGCGTCGCGCTCGAGCGCGTCGTCGACGCTGTGCTGGAGCCCGTCGAAGACCGCCTCCTTCGTCAGGCGGAGCGAGTTCGGCGAGCACTCGAGGATCTCCGCTGCCCAGCGCTCCGCGGCCGGCATCAGCTCCGCGAGCGGTACGACCTCGTTCACGAGCCCGATCCGGTACGCCTCGTCGGCGCCGATCAGACGGCCGGTCATGAGCAGCCCCATCGCAAGCTTGAACGGCACCTGCCGCGCGAGGCGGTGGATGCCGCCCGCGCCCGCCATCAGGCCCACCCGCGGCTCGGGCAGGCCGAACCGCGCGTGATCCGCGGCGACGATGATGTCGCAGGCGAGCGCCAGCTCGAGCCCGCCGCCGACGGCGACGCCGTTGACGGCGGCGATCATCGGCTTCGGGCAGTCGAAGTCCCGGGTGATGCGTCCGAAGGGCGGTCGAGCGCGGCCCTGGACGTCGTCGCCGGCGGCCGTGCGCTCCGCCGTCACCTTCAGGTCGTTGCCGGCCGAGAACGCCCGCTCGCCCGCGCCGGTGAGGATCGCGACCCAGATCTCGGGGTCGTCGCGGAAGTCCTCCCAGATCTCCTTCAGCTCGAAGTGCGCGTCGAGGTGCAGCGCGTTCATCACCTGGGGCCGGTTCAGCGTGATCGTCGCGATCCGGTCCCGCTTCTCGTAGGTGACGAACTCGTAGCTCACGCGGCCGGCCTGAACGTCGGGACGACGACGTCGTCGGAGACCCGGTCGAACGCGACCTCGAGCGGCATGCCGATCTCGAGCTCGTCCGGGTCCGCGCCGGCGACGCTCGTGTTGAACCGGACGCCTTCGGGCGTCTCCACCGTTGCGACGACGTACGGCTCGTCGAAGCCCGGGTAGCGCTGGTGGACGACCGCGAAGCTGTAGAGGACGGCGCGTCCGCTCGCCGGCGCCCATTCCACGTCGCCGGAGAAGCACTCGACGCAGCGCGGCTTGACCGGCCACATGAACGCGCCGCACGCGCGGCAGCGCTGGAGCATGAGCTCGCCTCTCGCGGCGCCGGCGAAGAACGGCGCGCTGGCCTCGTCCGGCGTCGGCACCGGCCGCTGCGACCGGACGTTCGCGTCAGGCGGCATGCTTGCTCAGGATCGTCGTCGAGTGGTAGTTCAGGACGCCGCCGTTGCCGCTCGCGAGCACGACGTCGTTCTTCTCGACCTGCCGCTCGCCGGCCTGGCCACGCGCCTGGATCACCGCTTCCGAAAGCGGCGTGAAGCCCCACATGTAGTACGACGAGAGCTGGCCGCCGCCCGTGTTCGTCGGGAGCGAGCCGCCGGGGCCGAGCCTGCCGTCCTCGACGAAGGCGCCGCCCTCGCCCTTTGCGCAGTAGCCGTAGTCCTCGAGCGTGACGAGGACCGTGTACGTGTAGCAGTCGTACAGCTCGAGGACGTCGACGTCGTCGCGCGTGATACCGGCGAGCGAGAACGCGAGCTCGCTCGCCCGCCTCGCCCCGGTGTCGATCGCAGGATCCCGTCCGCTCCGCTGGTTGTCGCCGGGGGCGGCCTGCGCGGCGGCCCTGACGTAGACGGGAGGCTGGCGGAGCTCCTTCGCGCGCTCGGCCGTCGTCATGATCACGGCGACCGCGCCGTTCGAGACGAGGCAGCAGTCGAAGAGGTGGAACGGATCGACGACGAGGCGCGAGCTCTGGTGGTCCTCGAGCGTCATCGGCTTCGTCATCTGCGCGCGCGGATTCATCAGCGCCCACTTCCGCTGCGCGACGGCGATCGCGCCGAGCTGCTCGCTCGTCGTCCCGTACAGGTGCATGTGCCTTCGCGCGGCGAGCGCGTACGGCGGATTCCCGCCGAACTCTCCGTACGCGCCGCGCAGGCCGTTCATGCCGTTCCACGCACCTCGGGCCGCATAGGCGGCGGCCGCGCCGACGTCCTCCTTCAGCGGCGTGTCGGCGTAGAGGAGCACGACGTGGCTCACGACTCCCGCGTCGAGGGCGAGGGCCGCGTACTGCACCATTGCGCCCGACGTCGACCCCGCCGCGCTCATCACGTTCAGCATCGTCAGGTCCTCGAGGCCGAGCGCCATCTGCAGGCGCGGCTCCATGTCGACGTTGCCGTTGCCGTTGATCAGGAGGCCGTCGATGTCGGACTTCCGGAGCCCTGCGTCGTCGAGGGCGAGAGCGACGGCCTCGGCGGCGAAGTCGGCCGCGCTCCGGCCGTAGATCTTCCCCATCTCGGTGATGCCCAGGCCGACGATCGCCGCGTTCATGCGGCCGCCAGCCAGCGGGCAGCGTCCGTCGGGTTGCAGCCGAGCACGTCGAGCTGGCGGTCGACGTAGAACCGCGCGACCTCCTCGAGTGGCAGCGAGCCGCCGGGGCGGTACCAGACCCAGACGCTGTTGTAGAGGCCGATCACCGCGCGCGCGAGCAGCTGCGGCGACCGCTCGGGCAGCAGGCCCTGCTCCATCCCGCGCGCGAGGAACGCGCCCCAGGCGAACTCGAGGTCCCGCTTGTTCGCCCGCGCGGTCGCGCGCGCCGCCTCCTCGCGCGGGAGCGACGCGTGCACGGCAATGCGCCCGTGCTCCGCCGTCAGCACGCGCAGCCGGAGGATCTCCCACTCGGACACCTCGAACCCGCCGCGCAGCACGGCGACGAGGGCTTCGCCCCAGTCGTCGTGCTCCGCGATCCGGCGGTCGAACTGCTCGCGGAAATCGGTGACGGCCTTCGCGATGATCTCGAACAGGCAGTGCTGCTTCGACTCGAAGTAGTGGTAGAGGGCGGTCGATCCGATCCCGACCGACTCGGCGACGTCGGCCCACTTCGTCTCCTCGTACCCGTAGCGCCCGAACTGCTCGGCCGCGACCTCGAGGATCTGCGCGCGCTTGACGCCCGGCTTCGACCTCACGATTCCACCGCCAGCGGGTCGGAATCGAGCGCCGCGCGCGCGAGCCCGGCCAGCCGCGCGACCGCCGGCTGCAGCTCGCCGGCGCCGGACCCGTTCCCGGGGTCGTTCAGCCAGCGCCGGTACACGCCCGCGACGATGATCGCGACCTTCCAGTACGCGAACGAAACCCAGAAGCCGAGCTCCGTCAGGTCGCGTCCCGACGCGCGCGCGTATTCGGCCGCGAGCTCGCTGCCGGTCGGGAAGCCTGCGACCGCGGTCACGGGCTCCCGGAACAGCGCGCCCGACTGCCCGGCCGCCGCGCCGAGCTCGTTCCAGTACGCCACGAGCAGGCCGACGTCGGCGAGCGGGTCGCCGACCGTGCAGAGCTCCCAGTCGAGCACGGCCCGCACGTCGCCTTCCGGAGAGAGGACCGCATTGTCGAGCCGGTAGTCGCCGTGCACGAGCACCGACTCGCGCTCGTCCGGCATGCGCGCCTCGAGCAGCTCCGCCGTCTCCTCGATCAGCGGCAGCTCTTCCGTCTTCGACGCGTGCCACTGGCGGGTCCAGCGCCGGAGCTGGCGGCTCGCGAGGCTCTCCGGACGCTTGAAGTCCGCGAGCCCGGCGGCGTCGAGGTCGACCGCCTGCAACTCGGTCAGCGTCTCGACGAGGGAGCGCGCCGCGGCCGCGCGCGCCTCGGGCGCGAGCACCTCGGCGGTTTCGACCTTCGTCACGATCAGGCCGTCGACGTGCTCCATCACGTAGAACGGCGCGCCCGTGATCTCCGCGTCGTCGCAGTAGGCCAATGTCTGCGGCACGCGCGCGCCCGCCGCCGCGAGGCCGCTGAGGATGCGATGCTCGCGCCCCATGTCGTGCGCCGACGCGAGGATCTCGCCGAGCGGCGGGCGCCGCAGCACGATCGTGTGGCCGTCCGCGTCGTCGACGCGGAACGTGAGGTTCGACTGGCCCTCGCCGACGCGCGTGAACCGGAGCGGAGGCTCCAGCTCCGGCAGCCGCTCGGTCAGCCACGGCGTCAGCCGCGGGAGGGCGATGCCGCGCGGTGCGGCGTCGCCGCTCATCGAATCGTCCAGCCTCCGTCGACCGTGAGCACCTGGCCGGTGCAGTACGACGACGCGTCCGAGGCGAGGAACAGGAGCGCACCGTCGAGTTCGTCGACTCTCCCCGGACGCCCGAGCGGGCACTGGCGCTCGAACCAGCGCAGCGCCTTCTCGTCCGCGAGGAGCTCCGCCGTCATCTCGCTCGGGAACCAGCCCGGCGCGATCGCGTTCACGCGCACCCCGTCGGGCGCCCACTGCGCGGCCAGCTCACGCGTCAGCCCGTTCACCGCGCTCTTCGACGCCACGTAGCCGGCGTCCGGGACCGGCGCGGCCGCGACGGAGCCGAACATCGAGCTGACGTTCACGACCGAGCCGCCGCGCTGCTCGCGCATCGGGACGGCGACGGCCTGCGAGACGGCGAAGAGCGCCTCGAGGTTCACGCGGAGGACGGAGCGGAAGCCGTCGAGCGTCGCCTGCCGCTCGGGCCCGCCGGAGGAGATCCCGGCGTTGTTGACGCAGACGTCGACGCGGCCGAACCGGTCGAGTGCCTCCCGGACGAGGCGCTCCGGCCCGTCGTCGTCGGTCACGTCGCAGGCGAACGGGTGGATCGCGGGGTGGGCGGCCGCCAGCTCCTCGAGGCGGTCGATCCGCCGTGCGGCGGCGACCACGTCGGCGCCCGCCTCGGCGAGGACGGCGGCGAATCGGGCCCCGAGGCCGCTCGAGGCGCCGGTGACGACGGCGGTGCGGCCGTCGAGGGAGAATCGCGATTCGCTCATGGACAGACGCTCATGAATTGAATACAGTTTAGTACGTGAATCGCGGTCGTCTAGTCTTGATTCACGGGCTAGAGCCGTGCTAGTTTAAACAACTTCAGTTCAACAAACGAGGAGGGAACTCCATGGCCGGTGCAGTCGAAGTCGAGCCGATCCAGTACGAGGTCGACGGCCACGTCGCGCGAATCTGGCTCAATCGGCCGCACAAGCGCAACTCGGTCAGCCAGCAGCTCCTGCAGGAGCTCGACGACGCCGTCCGGCGCGCCGAGGCCGACGACGAGGTGCGGGTGATGGTGTTCCGCGGCCGCGAGGGGACCTTCTGCTCGGGGTTCGACCTCGACGAGCTCCAGAGCGACTTCATCGGGCAGACGTACGCGCTCGAGATCGCGCAGCGCTCCGCCCGCATCCTCGATTCGATCTTCAACTCGCGCAAGCCGTCGGTCTGCGTCCTCGAGGGCCACACGACTGCCGGCGGGTTCGAGATCATGATCAACTGCGACTTCGCGATCGCGTCCGAGGACGCGCTGATCGGCGACTTCCACATGCGCCGCGCGCTGTTCGGAGGCGCCGGCCCGATCTACCGGCTGCCGCGGATCCTCGGCGAGCGCAAGGCGAAGGAGCTGATGCTCTCCGGCAAGCTGCTCACCGGCATCGAGGCGAAGGAGTGGGGGCTCGTGAACGACTGCGCCCCCGCCGACGAGCTGGACGACTGCGTCGACCGGTTCGTCGCCCAGTTCTCGGACAAGAGCCCGTTCCAGATGGCGATCACGAAGATGACGCTGAACAAGAGCCTCGACTCCGACACGGCGACGCTCATGGTCATGGAGCGCCTCGCCGTCGGCGTCACGCTCAACTCGAACGACGCCGCCGAGGGTGTCGCGGCGTTCCTCGAGAAGCGCGAGCCGGTCTGGACCGGGACCTGAGCTAGTCCGCGAACTTCGCGTCCGCGAGCTCGGGCGGGCAGCCGAGCATTGCAAGCTGCCGCGCGACGAAGAAGCGGGCGACGTCGCGCAGCTCGAGCGTCCCGCCCGGCCGGTACCAGTGCCAGACGCTGTTCGACAGGCCGAGGAGCGCGCGGGCGAGGAGCTGCGGGTCGTTCTCGGGCAGGTGGCCCTGCTGCATCCCGCGGGCGAGGAACGTGCCCCAGGCGAACTCGAGGTCGCGGGTGCGCGTCCTCGCGATCTCGCGTGCGGCCTCCTCGCGCGGCGCCGTACGGTGGATCCCGATCAGACCCTGCTCCGCCACGAGGACCCGGTTACGGAGCATCTCCTGCTCCGTGAGGTCGAACGCGTCGACGAGCAGCTCGACGAGCGCCTCGTTCCAGTCGTCGGCGTTGGCGGCGGTGATCCGGTCGAACCGCGCCTGGAAGTCGGCGACGGTCTGGCCCATGATCTCGTACAGGCAGTGCTGCTTCGACTCGAAGTAGTGGTAGAGCGCCGTCGGCCCGATCTCGACCGCCGAGGCGATGTCGGCCCACTTCGCGTCTTCGTACCCGTAGCGGCCGAACGCCTCGATCGCGACCTCGAGGATCCGCTCGCGCTTCACGCCGGGCTTCGCCCTCGGCCGTCTCGTCGTCTTCGCCTGTGCCACGCCTGCGTCGCTCCTCTGTTGAGAACTCACTTCATTTCTACAGTACTCGGCGGACCGACCGGAAGCGCTCCAGCGAGTCGAACAGCTCCCGCGCGCCCTCGGCGGGAGGCCGTCGACGAAGCTCGGCCGACAGCACTTCGACGCTCACGACGCCGTCGTAGCCGATCGCCTCGAGCGCGTCGGCGAAGTCGTCGAGCGGGAACGTCCCGGCGCCGGGCGGAACACGCCGGGAGCGGCTCTCGTGGACGAGGTCGTGCTCCGGCTCCGGCGCGTCGTTGACGTGCACGAGTGCGATCGCGTCCGCGTCGAGCGAGCGCAGAAGCGGCCACGGCTCGTCGCTCCGGAAGAAGTGCCAGCTGTCGACGAGGAGCGCGCATCGCTCCCAACCGATCTCGGCGCAGACGTCGACCGCGTCCGCGAGCGTCTGCAGTCCGCCGTACGGCGCGAACTCGAGCGCGGTGCGGACTCCCGCATCGGCGAGGATCGCCGCGCCCGTCCGCAGGTCCGGCAGCGCCTCCTCCGGCGTCTGCGTGTACAGCGCCGCGATGCAGATGCCGGCGCCGGTCGCCGACGCGAGCTCGGCGAGCGCCTCGGCCTGCGGGCGGACGTCGCCGGCGCCGACGCGCAGGACGCCGACGTCCGTGCACGAGAGGCCGCGGGCGCGGAGCAGCGTCGCCACGTCTCCGGGGGCCGCCCCCACGATCGTGAGGTCGTCGAGGCCGACGTCGCGGAAGCCCGCGGCCGGCGCCGCGTCGAGCACGTCCGCGAGCGGCCAGAGCGGCACCGGGTCGGCGCCGTTCGGGAAGTCGAGCCAGTTCAGCGTCGGCAGGGAGAACCGCGTCGCCGTCAGGCCCAGTCCTTCTTGCCCTCGTAGAGGCTCTTGCCGTACTCGGCCGCCTGGTCGCCGCCGCCGGCGAGGCTCCACTGCGCGCCGCCGTCCACGGCGAGCACGGAGCCCGTCGTGAAGCTCGACGCGTCGCTCGCGAAGTAGAGGACGGCCGACGCGAGCTCCTCCGGCACACCCGCGCGGCGCAGCGGAAACGTGCGCGCACGCTCGGCGAACGCGTCGTGGTTCCACTCGCGGGAGATGTCCGTCAGGAACGGCCCGGGCATGACCGCGTTCACGCGCACCTTCGGGCCGAACGTGTCGGCGAACCCGAGCGTCAGCGCGTTCAGCCCCGCCTTCGCCGCCGCGTAGACGAGGATGTCGTGCGTCGGCCGCACGGCGCCGATCGAGGTGATGTTGACGATCGAGCCGCCGTCGCCTGCAGCCATCCGCGAGCCGACGAGCGCGGTGAGCCGGAACGGGCCCTTCAGGTTCACGGCGATCACCTTGTCCCAGAGCTCCTCGGTGACGCTCTGCGCGTCCGGGTACGTGGGCGCGATGCCGGCGTTGTTGACGAGGACGTCGATGCGCCCGAACTCCGCGTAGGCCGCGTCGACGAGCTCGTCGATCTCCTCCCAGCGGCCGACGTGACACGCCCGCGCGAATGCGCGGCGGCCGACGCTGCGCGCCTCCTCCGCCGCCTCGTCGCAGGCCTCCTGCTTCCGGCTCGAGACGACGACGTCGGCGCCGGCCTGCGCGAGCGTTCGGATGATCGCGCGCCCGAGGCCGCGTGTCCCGCCCGTGATCAGGGCGACGCGTCCGGTCAGGTCGAAGCGGTCGTACGGCGGTTCCGGCCGGGGTGACACACGCTCCTCCTTGCTCACGGTCTCAGCGGTTTGCTGTCGCAATTCTCAGAGCTCCAGTCGGATGGAAGGAGTGCACGCCGCTCGGATCGACGTCCTCGGTGAGCGTGCCCCGGTTGACGAGGATGTCCAGATGCCCGAGCACCTCCCAGATCGCGAGCACGGTCTGGGTCGCGGCGACCTCCTCGGACCACAGGCCTTCCGCGATCGCGAACGCCGTGTCGGCTCCGCGCTCGACGATCTCGGTGATCCGGTCGAGGCGCGCGGAGTGGAACGCGAAGCGTTCGTCGATCAGCGTCGCCGGGTCGCGGATGACGGCTCCGTGCCCGGTGAAGCACCGGTCGAGATTCATCGCCGCGGTCAGCCGAAGCCCGGTGAGGTAGTCGAACAGGGCGCGCCGCCGTCCGCCGGCGGGGAGGTCGGACTCCGTCGTCTCCGCGCCCGACGTGATCGTGGCGAGGAGGTGGTCGCCGACGATCGCCTCGTTCGCGTCGTCGTCGACGAAGAGCGTGTCCGTCGTGCTGTGGCCGGGCCGGTGCACCACCCGGAGCGTCCTGCCGCCCGCGTCGATCGTGTCGCCGTCGTGCAGCACGACGTCGGTCTCGTAGTCGGCGCTGCCGCGGACGATGTGCTCCCAGAACGGCTCGGCGTCGGCGATGCACGCGGCCGGGACTCCGTGCGCGGCGAGCAGCGTCTCCGTGAAGCGGCGCTCGGCGGCGGCCCGCCGGTGGTAGCCGACCCCCCAGGCGGCGGTCGCGTCGAGGGCGGCGACGCGTGCGCCCGACCGCTCCCTGATCCGGCCGGCGAGGCCGGTGTGGTCGAGGTGATGGTGCGTGAGGAGGAGCAGCTCGAGATCCTCGAGCGCGACCCCGTGGTCCCGGAGCTGCCGCTCGAGCGCCCACAGCCCCTCGTCGCTCCTCGGCCCGGTGTCCACGAGCGTCAGCGGGTCGCCCCGGAGCAGCCAGAGGTTGACCGTGCCGAGGAACGGGACGGGGATGAGAAGCTGGGCGGGAGCGGGGTCGGAGATTCCCATCGGAGATTGACAGCGGGGCTGTGACGCAGTAGCTTAAGCGACTTCAGTTCAGTAAGCAAGACACCGATGCCCTCGAGCCCGACACCGACCGCCGAACTCCGCTTCCCGACCCGGGAGGAATGCGTTCTTCCCGAGCTGCTCGCGAAGCGCGCGGCCGCCACGCCGGAGATGCCGCTGCTGCTGTTCGAGGACGAGACGTGGACCTGCGGCGACGCGGCGCGCGAGGCGTGGAGGACGGCGAACGGCCTGCGGGAGCACTGCGGGATCGAGATGGGCGACTACGTCTCGGTGTGGGTGCCGACGAGCCCGGACGTGCTGCGCGCCTGGTTCGGCACGAACGCCGCCGGCGCGGTGTACGCGCCGCTCAACCTCTCGGCGCGCGGCAGCTACCTCGAGCACACGATCCGCATCGCGGAGTCGAAGGTGCTGATCGCGCACCGCGGTCTCGTCGAGCGCCTCGCCGGGCTCGACCTTCCCGCGCTCGAGACGGTCGTCCTCGTCGGCGGCGACGCGGAGGTCGAGCTCCCGTGGCGGACGATCGCGCTGGAGGAGCTCCTCGACGGCGCCTCCGAGGAGCGCCCGTCGCTGCCCCGGCCGGTCGAGCCGTGGGACGACCTCAGCCTGATCTACACCTCCGGGACGACCGGCCCGTCGAAGGGCGTCCGCGCCGCGCACGCCGCATTCTGGAACTACGCCAACTGCTTCATCGCGCCGTTCGTCGACGAGACCGACCGCTACATGCAGCCGCTGCCGATGTCCTACACGGCGGGCACCGGCATCACGTACTCCATGCTTCTCGCCGGCGGCTCGGTCGCGTACCCGGGCGGCTTCAGCACGAAGACGTTCTGGGACGACGTGCGCCGCTACGAGGCGACGATCACGATCCTGATCCACGGCATGGTCAGCGTCATGCTCGACCGGCCGCCGTCGCCGGACGACGCGGACAACCCGCTGCGGACGGTCTACATGGGGCCGCTGCTGCGCGCGAACGAGTTCGCCGAGCGCTACGGCGTCTCGCTCTACACGGCGTACGGCATGAGCGAGGTTCCCGTGCCGATCGTCTCGGGCCTGAACCCGGAGGACGAGCGCAGCTGCGGCCGCGCGGCGAACCCCGAGCACTACGAGCTGCGGCTCGTGGACGAGCACGACGTCCCGGTCCCGGTCGGCACGCCGGGCGAGCTGATCGCGCGCCACTCCCTTCCCTGGATGATCAACTCCGGCTACAAGAACATGCCCGAGGCGACCGCGAACGCGTGGCGCAACGGCTGGTTCCACACGGGCGACCAGTTCACCCAGGACGAGGCCGGCAACTTCTTCTTCCTCGACCGGATGAAGGACGTGATCCGACGGCGCGGAGAGAACATCTCGTCGTTCGAGGTCGAGGCCGAGGTCGTCAGCCATCCGCTCGTGAAGGAGGCGGCCGCGATCGCGGTCAAGAACCCGAGCGTCGACGAGGACGTCGAGGACGAGGAGGTGATGGTCGTCGTCGTGCTCGAGGACGGCGCGGCGCTCGATCCGGTCGACCTCGTCGACTATCTCTCGAAGCGCATGCCGCGCCACTGGGTGCCGCGGTTCGTCGAGTTTGCCGATGCCCTGCCGCGAACCGACTCGCACAAGCTGAAGAAGGCCGAGCTTCGCGAGGCGGGCGTGACGCCCACGACGTGGGACCGCGAGCAGGCGGGGATCGTCTACAGGCGCGAAGTCCTGACGTGAGCGCGGCGTCGCCGCTCGAGCTCGGCGACGGTCCGCCGCGTCTCGAGGCCGGCCGCTGCGGGGACTGCGGCGGCGTCACGTTCCCGCTTCGCGCGCGCTGTCCCGCCTGCGGCGGCGATCTCGAGCGCGTCCTGCTGCCGCCGCGTGGGACGCTCTGGACCTGGACGACGCAGGGCTTCGAGCCGCCGGCGCCCCCGTACCTCCCCGACCCGGGCGACGAGTTCGCCCCGTTCGCGGTCGGCTACGTCGAGTTCGACGGGCTTCTCCGCGTCGAGGGCCGGCTGACCGAGCCGGATCCGGGGCGTCTCCGGATCGGGATGCCGGTGGAGGTGGTCGCGCTCGAGCGCGGCGACCGCGTCACGTTCGCGTTCGCCCCCGTCGATGAGTGAGCCGCCCGAGATCGCGATCGTCGGCGCCGGGATCCATCCGTTCGGCCGGCACGAAGGCGTGAGCGGGCTCGCGATGGGCGTCGCGGCGGTGCGCGCCGCGCTCGCGGACGCCGGCGTCGCGTGGCCCGAGATCCAGTTCGCCTACGGCGGCAGCGAGGACGCGGGCAACGCTGACACGATGGTCGCGGATCTCGGGCCGACCGGGCTCCCGTTCGTCAACGTGAAGAACGGCTGCGCGACCGGCGGCTCCTCGCTCGTCTCGGCGGTGCGCGCGCTCGAGTCCGGCGCGCACGACGTCGGGCTCGTCGTCGGCTTCGACAAGCATCCGCGCGGCGCCTTCCAGAACGACCCGGCCGACTGGTCGCTGCCGGCGTGGTACGGCGAGGACGGCCTGATGGTGACGACGCAGTTCTTCGGCGCGAAGCTCCAGCGCTACATGCACGACCACGGGATCCCGGAGCGCGCGCTCGCGCAGGTCGCGGAGAAGGCGTACCGCAACGGGTCGATCACGCCGCACGCGTGGCGCCGAACGCCGATGTCGACGGAGGAGATCCTCGGAGCGCGCGTGCTCGCGCATCCGCTGACGCAGTACATGCTCTGTTCGCCGGGTGAGGGCGCGGCGGCGCTCGTCGTCTGCCGGCGCGACTACCTCGACCGTCTGCCGGACGCGCGGCCGGTCTGGCTGCGGTCGGTCGCGTTCCGCACGCGCCGGCCCGGGTCGTTCGAGGTCTTCAGCCCGTCGCTGCCGCTCGAGATCGCACCGTCGCCGTCGGTCGACGCCGCCCGCGAGGCGTTCGAGCGCGCCGGCGCGGAGCCCGGAGACGTCGACGTCGCGCAGGTGCAGGACACCGAGTCGGGCGCCGAGCTGATCCATCTCGCCGAGTGCGGCCTCTGCGACCACGGCGAGCAGGCCGAGCTGTACGCGACCGGCGCCACCGAGATCGGCGGCCGCCTCCCCGTCAACACCGACGGCGGCTGCCTCGCGAACGGCGAGCCGGTCGGCGCGTCGGGGCTCCGCCAGGTCTACGAGATCGTCGCCCAGCTCCGCGGCGAGGCGGGCGAGCGGCAGGTTCCCGGCGCGCCCCGACTGGGCTTCACGCACGTCTACGGCGCGCCCGGCGTCAGTGCCTGCGCCGTCCTCAGCCGCTGAGCGCTTGACGCTCCCGCCGGTGGGCGGAATAATGAACTGAATTCTGCTCAGATAGCGGGGAGGCCGACCGTGGGATGGGACTTTTCAACCGAGCCCGGGTTCGAGGAGCACCTCGACTGGATGCGGGCATTCGTCCGCGAGGAGATCTGGCCGATCGAGGCGATCGAGAGCGAGATCGGCCAGGCCGAGCTCGACCGCATCTACGCGCCGCTCCAGGAGCGCGTGAAGGAGCGCGGCCTCTGGGCCGCGCACCTGCCGCCGGAGCTCGGCGGCCAGGGGTTCGGCCAGGTGAGGCTCGGGCTGATGAACGAGATCCTCGGCACCTCGATCTACGCGCCGAACGCATTCGGCTGCCAGGCGCCGGACTCCGGGAACAGCGAGATCATCGCGCTCGCCGGGACGCCGGAGCAGAAGGAGCGCTGGCTCCATCCGCTCCTGGCGGGCGAGCTCAAGTCCGCGTTCTCGATGACGGAGCCCGAGACGCCGGGCTCCGACCCGACCCAGCTCCGGACGCGGGCCGTCCGCGACGGCGACGGCTACATCCTCGACGGGCACAAGTGGTTCACGTCGAACGGGTCGATCGCGGACTTCCTCGTCGTCATGGCCGTCACCGATCCGGACGCGAAGCCGCACCGGCGCGCGTCGATGTTCATCGTCCCGGTCGACACCCCGGGCGTGACGCTCGTCCGCGACGTGCCGAACATGGAACATCCCGGCCAGCACTTCGGGATGCTCGGCGGGCACACGGAGATCCTCTACGAGAACGTCCGGCTCGGTCCCGACGCGCTTCTCGGCGAGGAGGGCGACGGGTTCCTGATCGCCCAGCACCGGCTCGTGCCGGGGCGGATCCATCACTGCATGCGCTGGCTCGGCGTCGCGCGGCGCGCCTTCGACATGCTCTGCGAGCGGTCGCTCTACCGGCCGGTACGCGGAGGCGTGCTGGCCGACAAGCAGACGGTGCAGAACTGGATCGCCGACTCCGCGGCGCAGATGCAGGCGGCGCGGCTGATGACGCTTCACGCCGCGTGGAAGATCGACACCTACGGCTCGAGCGCGGCGCGGATGGACGTCTCGCTGATCAAGTTCTTCGGCGCACAGGTGCTCCACGACGTCGTCGACCGCGCGCTCCAGGCGCACGGCGGGCTCGGCTACTCGACCGACATGCCGCTCGAGAAGCTCTACCGCTACGCGCGGCACGCACGGTTCGTCGACGGCGCCGACGAGGTGCACCGCGAGTCGGTCGCACGGCAGATCCTGAAGGCGTACGACGCGCCGGAGGACGAGATCCCGACGGAGTACGTGCCGGCACGGCGCGAGGCGGCACTGCGCAAGTTCGCCTCGCTGCTCGACACGGTCACGGTCGACGCCTGAATGCACGCGGTCCAACTCGTCCGCTGGGAGGCGGAGCCGGAGCTGCGCGAAGTCGAAGTGCCCGAGCCCGGCCCCGGCGCGGTGCTGGTCAAGGTCGCCGCGGCCGGGCTCTGCCACTCGGATCTCCATCTGATGGAGTGGCCCGAGGGGACGCTGCCGTGGACGCTGCCGTTCACGCTCGGCCACGAGACCGCCGGCGTCGTCGCCGCGCTCGGCGCGGGGGTGACCGCGTTCGCCGAGGGCGACGCCGTCCTCGTCTACGGCCCGTGGGGCTGCGGCGTGTGCGCGGACTGCGCCCGCGGAGCGGAGAACCTGTGCGCCCACCGGCAGGCGGGAGGGTGCGGCCTCGGGCTCGACGGCGGCCTCGCCGAGTACCTCGTCGTTCCCTCGCCGCGGCTGCTCGTGCCGATCGGCAACCTCGACCCGGTGCACGCCGCGCCGCTCACCGACGCGGCGCTGACCCCGTACCACGCGATCACGACCGAGCAGCACCGGCTTCGCCCGGGCTCGACCGCCGTCGTCATCGGCGTCGGCGGGCTCGGGCACGTCGCCGTCCAGCTCCTGCGCGAACTGACGCCGGCGCGCATCGTCGCGATCGACATGCGGGAGGACGCACGCCGCGTCGCGCTCGGCGCCGGCGCGCACGCCGCGCTCGACGCGAACGGCCTCGAGCCCGGCGACGTCCGCGCGGAGACAGGCTCGGCCGGCGCGGCGCTCGTGCTCGACTTCGTCGGCTCCGACTCGACCGCGCAGCTCGCCGCGTCGGTCGTCGCGATCGGCGGTCACGTGAGCATGGTCGGGCTCGGCGGCGGCGCGATCCCGATCGGGTTCGGGAAGGTGCCGTACGAGGCGTCGGCGAGCAGGCCGTCGTGGGGGACGCTGCCCGAGTTGCACGAAGTGGTCGCGCTCGCCCGCGCGGGCGTGCTCGAGATCGAGACCGAGCAGTTGCGTCTCGACGAGGCGCTCGACGGCTACCGGCGGCTGCGCGACGGAGCGGTCCTCGGACGCGCGGTGGTCGTGCCGTGACGCTCGACGGGAAGGTCGCCGTCGTCACCGGCGGCGGCTCCGGCATCGGCGAGGCGATCTGCGTCCGGCTCGCCGCCGACGGCGCACGGGTCGCGGTCCTCGACGTCGACGTCGCGGCCGCCGCGCTGACCGCGACGCTGACGGACGGCATCGCGATCGAAGCGGACGTCAGCAACAGCGCGTCGGTGGAGGTGGCGCGTGAGCAAACCGAGTCCAAGCTCGGGCCGGTCGACGTCTGGGTCAACAACGCAGGGATCCAGGCGGCCGCGCAGGCCGCGCGCATCGGGCCGGAGGCCGAGCGCCAGCACGCCGAGGCGACCGGCACCGGAACGATCGAGACGGGCCTCGACGCGCTCGTGCGGCTGCCGGACGACGAGTGGCGGCGCATGCTCGCCGTCCATCTCGACGGGACGTTCTTCGGCACGCGCGCCGCGGCGCGCTCCATGGCCTCACGACGGAGCGGTGCGATCGTGAACATCGCGTCCGTGTGCGGCCTCGAGGGGTGCACCGGCTATCCGCACTACTCGGCCGCGAAGGCGGGGATCATCGGCTTCACGCGCGCCGTCGCGAAGGAGCTGATCGTCCAGGGCATCCGCGTCAACGCCGTGGCGCCCGGGTTCGTCGACACGGCAGCGTCGGAGGCGATCGACAACCCGCTGCGCGAGGCGCAGCGGCTGCGCACGCCGATCGGCCGCTTCGGCCGGCCCGAGGAGATCGCAGCGACCGTCGCGTTCCTCGCCGGCGACGACGCCGGCTTCTTCGTCGGCCAGACGCTGAGCCCCAACGGCGGGATCGTCACCACCTAGAGAAGGAGTCGCGATGGAAGGCCGGGAGGTCGTGATCGTCGA
This sequence comes from Gaiellaceae bacterium, assembly GCA_035506655.1. GTDB lineage: Bacteria > Actinomycetota > Thermoleophilia > Gaiellales > Gaiellaceae > Palsa-739. The sequence continues at coordinate 10,664 of DATJOZ010000062.1, read as the reverse complement.
GGCTGTGCGGACGCCGGTTGGGCGCGGGCATCCGGAGAAGGGCTACTACAAGGACGTCCATCCCAACGTCCTCCTCGGGTCGACGTTCGTCGAGGTGATCGACCGCGCCGGCATCGACCCTGCGCTCGTCGAGGACGTGATCACCGGCTGCGTGCAGCAGTACGGCGAGCAGTCGTACAACGTCGGCCGCAACGCGTGGCTGCAGGCGGGCCTGCCGATCGAGACACCGGCGACGACGATCGACCGCCAGTGCGGGTCGGCGCAGCAGGCGGTGAACTTCGCGTCGGCGCTCGTTGCGACGGGCGTGCACGACGTGGCCATCGGCGGCGGCGTCGAGCACATGGGCCACGTTCCGCTGTCGGCGAACGCGAAGATGATCGAGGACCTCGGCACGCCGTTCCCGCCCGAGCTGCTCGAGCGGCACAACGTCGTCCACCAGGGCCTCAGCGCCGAGCTGATCGCGGAGCGGTGGAACGTGTCGCGCGGCGAGTGCGACGAGATCGCGCTGCGCTCGCAGCAGCGCGCCGCGCGCGCGACGGACGAGGGCCGCTTCGAGCGCGAGCTGATGCCGTTCCGCGTGAACGGGTCCGTCTACACCGAGGACCAGGGCATCCGGCGCGAGACGACGCTCGACGGGCTGGCCGAGCTGAAGCCCGCGTTCAAGGACGGCGGCGTGATCACCGCCGGCAACTCGTCCCAGATCTCCGACGGTGCAGCCGCCGTGCTGCTCATGTCCCGCGGGAAGGCGGACGAGCTCGGGCTGAAGCCGCGGGCGCGGATCGTCGACCAGGCCACCGTCGGCGTCGACCCGGTCCTCATGCTGACGGGGCCGATCCCGGCGACGCGGAAGATCCTCGACCGCAACGGGATGACGCTCGACGACGTCGACCTGGTCGAGATCAACGAGGCGTTCGCGTCGGTGATCGCGGCGTGGGAGCGCGAGCTCGAGCCGGACGTCGACAAGGTGAACGTGAACGGCGGAGCGATCGCGCTCGGCCATCCGCTCGGCTCGACCGGCGCCCGACTCGTCACGACGCTGCTGCACGAGCTGGAGCGCACCGACACGTCGGTCGGTCTCGTGACCATGTGCTGCGGCGGTGGCCTCGGCACGGCGACGCTGATCGAGAGGCTGTGAGACCGGGACCGCGACGCGGCCTCCGCTGGACGCCGGACCTGATCGTGTACGCGATCGAGCTCTGGCACCGCCAGCACCTGCGGCTCCCGACCACCGACGAGTGGGACCGCGCGGGCCCGAACAACCCGTCGCGCGTGACGGTGATCCGCCGCTTCGGGAGCTGGAACGCCGGGATGGCGGCGGCGGGCTTCCGGCCGCGTCCGCCGGGTCACCGGCGCTCGCCGAGCGTGCGGCGCCGCTGCCCGGTCACCGGGCGGTTCATCTCGGAGCGGGCGTGACCCCCGGTCGTTCCGCATCGCTCACGTAGCGCTTCCGCAGCTCGCGCTTCAGCACCTTGCCGCTCGGGGTGCGCGGCAGCTCCTCGACGAACTCGACCGAGCGCGGCAGCTTGTAGCCCGCGAGCCGCCCGCGCGCGAACGCGATCAGCTCGTCCGCGGTCGGCGCGCTCCCGGGACGCGCGACCACGATCGCCTTCACCGTCTCTCCCCACCGCTCGTCGGGGACGCCGATCACGGCCGCCTCGGCGACGTCCGGATGGTGCGCGAGCGCCTCCTCGACCTCGACCGGATAGACGTTCTCGCCGCCGCTGACGATCATGTCCTTGATCCGGTCGGTGAGGAACAGGTAACCGTCGGAGTCGACGAAGCCGCCGTCGCCGGTGCGCAGCCATCCGTCGTCCGTCAGCGCGGCGGCGGTCTCGTCCGGGCGATTGAAGTAGCCGGCCGTGACGTTCGGCGCGCGCACCCAGACCTCGCCGGTCTCGCCGGCCGCGCACTCGGCGCCCGTGGCCGGGTCGACGATCCGCAGCTCCACCCAGGGGAGCGGACGGCCGGCGCTTCGCAGCAGGTGCTCGCGCGGCCCGCCGGGGTCGTGGTCGGCCGGATCGAGCTGGATCACGCCGCCGGTGGACTCCGTCAGGCCGTAGATGCCGAAGAACGAGCAACGGAACGTGCGCAGCGCCGCCGTGAGCACGGGCGTCGTGATCGGCGACGCGCCGTACGCGATCGACCGCAGCGCCGAATAGTCGCGGTCGGCGGAGCCCGGCACGTCGAGGAGCATCTGGATCATCGTCGGGACGAGCACGGCATTCGTGACGCGCTGCCGCTCGATCGTGTCGAGGACGTCCTCCGGGACGAACTCGCTGACGAGCACGGTCGTCGCGCCGTTCCACAACCCGAGGAACGACCAGCCGATGCCGCCGATGTGGAACATCGGCAGCGCCGTCAGGCTCACCGAGTTCGCGTCGAACTCCCAGTGCGGCGAGGTCTCCGCCGCGGCGGCGAGGTTCCGGTGCGTCGTGAGCACGCCCTTCGGCACGCCCGTCGTTCCCGACGTGTAGAGCTGGAGCACGGTATCGGCCGATCTCGCCGGCGCGCGCGGGTCGACCGCGTCGTACGCGGCGATCCACTCCTCGTAGCGCGGCCCGACGACGATCGCCTCGGATCGTCCGAGCTCCGCCGCAAGCGGCGCATACGTCTCGCCGACGATCAGAACGGGTGGTTGCGCGTCGTCGACGACGGCGGAGAGCTCGCCCGGCGCCAGCCTCCAGTTCAGCGGCACCGTGACCGCGCCGATCTTCGCCGTCGCGAAGAGCAGCTCGACGATCTCCGGTGCGGTGCGGTCGAGATACGCGACGCGCGAGCCGGCGCGGACGCCGGCGTCGAGCAGCGCCTGCGCGAGCCGGCTCGAGCGGTCGTCGAGCTCGGCGTACGTCAGCTCGCGCGTGCCATGGCGAACGGCGACATGGTCCGGACGCGCGGCCGCGTGCTCGCGCACGACGTCGGCGACGCGGAGACCGTCGCCGAGCTTCACCGCTCGCCGATCGCGTCGCCGAGACCGACCGCCGCCATCGACGCGAACGAGTCGTCGACCGAGTGCGCGAGCACCATCAGGTCGCGCATGCCGCCGTCGTGGTCGCGGACGTGATCCGTGAGCAGCGCCTCGGGCTCGAAGCCGAGCGACCGGAACATCGCGATCGTCGCCTCCTGGTCGGCGACCACCTCGACGACCATCTTCCGCAGGCCGAGCGTGAGCGCCTCGAGGACGGCGTACCGGGCGAGCGCCCGGCCGATCCCGCGATGACGGTGGTCGGGGTCGACGATCACGCGGACCTCGCCGACGTGGCTCGACCAGCCGGGCAGCGGGATGAGCGCGACGTAGCCGACGACGGCGCCGCCGTCCACGGCGACCGAACGCGTCGCGCCGAGCTCCGTCCACGCGGCGACCACCTTCCGGTCGGCGACGTCCTCCTTGAAGAACGTCCTGTCTCCTTCGGGGATGCGCGCGACGAACCGTTCCACCGCGTCGTGGTCGCGCAGCTCGAGTTGCCGGATCTCCATCAGCGCTCCTTCGCCGGGTCGAGCTCGTCGCTGTGGTCGACGAGCCAGGTCGTCAATGCGGGCAGCGTGCGCTGGAGCGCATGCCGGCCGGCGAAGAAGGTCACGTGCCCGCCGGTCAGCCGGAGCTCGTCGCGGCGGGCGGGATCGCCGACGAGTCGGGTCGCCGGCTCCGCCGCCCGTAGCGGGACGACCTTGTCCTTCTCGGCCACCGCGACGAGGACGTCGCCGCGCACCCGGGAGAAGTCGACCTCGCGGCCGTTCAGCTGCATGCGCCCGGTCATCAGCACGTTGCGCCGCACGAGGTCGGCGACGACCTGCCGCATCGCCGCACCGGGAAACGGCACCTGCTCGCGCGACCACTGCGCCATCGCCTGCCACGCCTCGACGAACTCGTCGTTCCAGAGGTTCTGCAGCAGCATCGCGTGGCGTGCGATCTCGGTCGTCGGCGCCTGCATCAGGAAGGCCCGGTAGAGCGCATCCGCCGGCACGTTTCCCGTCTCGTCGACGAGCTCCTCCGGGTCGAGGCGGCTGTCGAGGACGGCGGCGACCATGACACCCATCTCGCTGTAGTCCATCGGGCTCGCGAGCAGCACGAGATTGCGGACCGGAGCGTCCTCGTAGCCCGCCGCGTACAGGATCGCGAACGTCCCGCCGAGGCAGTAGCCGATGAGCGTCACCTCCTCGCTGCCGCTCTCGTGCCGCACCGTCTCGACCGCGCGCGCGAGGTACTCGTCGACGTACGTCTCGATCGTGTTCTCGGCGTCGCGCTCGTCCGCGATGCCCCAGTCGAGCATGTAGACGTCGAAGCCCTCGCCCAGCAGGAACTCGACGGTGCTGTTCCCGGGCCGCAGATCCATGATGTAGCTGCGGCTGACGAGGCTGTGGACGAAGACGATCGGCGGGTCGCGGCGGATCGGGCCGTCGCCGCGGTAGCGCCAGAGCTCCGCGCGGTCGCGACTCCACACGACGTCCTTGGGGGTGACGCCGACACGAGGCCTGCTCGCGCCCGTGACGACGCGGATCCCGTTCCGGGCGCGCAGGACCGAGCGCTCGACCTCCTTCTGGAGCCGGGAGGCGAGATCGGGATCGCGCGGCGCCACGCGGCGTCACTCGTCCTCGAGTCGAGAGCCGGCCTCTCCGTGCCCGTCGCGGTCCTCGATCTCCTTCGCGAGCCGGCCGAGCTGGCGCTCGACGCGCGCGAGCTGCTCGCGGAGGCGCCTGACGTCGCTGCTCGCCGGGATGTTGAGGACGTGCAGCCACTCCTCCGTGACGCCCTCCGCGATCTCGGTCAGACGCGCCCGGGTCCGGTTCGCGTGGGTCACCAGGTCGAAGTAGCGGTCGCTCCGCACCGCCGACTCGACGGGCACCCCGATCGCCCGCTCGAACCGCAGGACGAGCTGGAGCCAGAGAGGCTGCTCGGTCGCCATGGGGACAGCATGCCAGCGACGAGACGGTTTGGCAACCTGAGATGACTTCAGTATCGGCGATCCAAAGCGGTTAAAACGGCAGAGAATCGGGGCGTTGGCCCGAGCAAAGCATATCTAGATGAATTCACTTCTCGGAGATCGCTGCTACGCGATCGGGACGCGGACGCGCTCCGGCGGTCGACCGAACCTGACCCGAAGACTCGGAGGGCGGGAGGGCCGGCGCGGCGCCGCCCTCCCGCCCTCCGTCGTCCTTACGTCGTGATCGCGTCCGCGACCTGGGCGTCCGACTTCTCAAGGGCGTCCTTGAGCTTGTCGTAGTCGCCCGAGTCGATCGCCTGGTTGATCCGCTTGTCCGACTTGACGAGCGCGTTCTCGACCTTGTCGGCCCACTGGTCGTCGACGACCGCCACGACCGCGGACGACCCCGGCGGCAGGTACTCCTCGACATCGACGCCCATCTTCTTCTCCTGATGCCTCTTGGTGAGCGCGCCGATCACGGCGCCGATTCCGGCGCCGATCGCGGTGGCCGCCAGCAGCGGCGGCGCGAAGAGGCCGACGACGAGCCCGCCGACGGCGCCGAGCGTGGTGCCACCCGCAACGAGCTTGTCGCCGTGCTCGTGCACGTCGACCTTGCCGCTCGCGTCCCGGTTCATCACGACGGCGCCGACGACCTGGTACTCGCCGTCCTTCTCGCCTGCCTTCAGCGTGTTGAAGTCGTCGGTTGCCGCCCCGGCATCGGCGTACGTGCCGACGACGAGAACGAGGTTGTCGCTGTCCATGGTTCCTCTCTTTCTGCGACCTCCTCGGCCGCACCGCCTACTGCGTTCCACAGCGCACTCGACGCTACGACAGCGGACATGCGTGCGTCATCGGCCAAAAAGGCCGAGAAGAGACGGACATCACAGCCTCAGCCTATTTGGCCGATGCCCGAGCCGGCCGTGCGGTCATAGCGTTGGGCGACCGGCCGATCCGGTCGAGCGAACGTCATCCGTCGAACTGGAGGAGCTCAGATGCTCGCAACCTATCCCACGTTCTGGGACGTGATCTGGTGGATGATCATCTTCTTCGTATGGGTGATCTGGATCTACGTCGTCATCCGCGTGTTCATCGACAACTTCGAGCGGCAGGATCACGGCGGCTGGGCGAAGGCGATGTGGACGATCTTCATCATCTTCGTGCCGATCATCGGCGTCGTCTGCTACCTGATCGCGCGCCCGACCGACGTGGTGGTCGTCTAAGCAGGAGTTCCGGTCCCGTTCGGCGGGCCGCCCGGCCCGCCGAAAGCGGGGCAGAGGATGCTTGCGTCCGTCAGGCGGCCTCGACCCCTGCGGGCTGCGCCGACCTGTCGCCGCGGGCCCGCCACACGGCGGCGACGGCGATCGCGAGATAGCCGAACACGGCTGCCTGCGGAACCGCCAGCGCGAGTGCGATCGCGGCCGCGTAGAAGCCGATGTTCGGAAGGGACGCGCGTCGGATCGGCCTGATCTCCCGCGTGCTCACGCTCTGATTCAGGAGCTCCGGATGGTGGGCGATCGCATCCCACAGAACGCGGAGCAGGATCGAGATCACGAGCAGCGTCAGGCCGTAGAAGACGACCGCGGCGCGCTCTGCGCTCGTGTCTCGGATCGCCTTTGCCATGAGACCGGTCGGGAACGGCAGGAACGCGACCCCCATCAGCACGAGCAGGTTGAGCCGCATGATCGTCGGGTTCGCGAACTGCAGGCGACGGAAGATGCCGAGATGGGCCATCCAGAGTCCGCCGATCGTGATGAAGCTCGTCAGGTACGCCAGGTAGGACGGCCATTCGTGGGCGATCCCGCGCCAGAGATCGTCGAACGACGAGGCGGGGACGGCGAGATCGAAGACGAGGAGCGTGAGCGCGATCGCGAACACGCCGTCGCTGAACGACTCGATCCGGCCGGTACCCCAGCGATTGCTCACGTGTTGCTCTTCGGCGGCCGGATCAGACGCCCTTCTCCGCCTCGACCCGGCCGGATGCGACTGCCGCCTCGAGCGCCTCGTAGTCCTTCTGGTTCTGGTCCGCGTACGCCTCGGCGAACTCGGCAAGAGCCTGATCCAGAACGTCGGAGGAGCCGAGGTAGCCGGCGATCGCGATCGCGTCGCCGGACCGGGCGTGCGCTTTCGCGAGTGCCCAGCCGCAGGCCTGCGCGTACGTCTCCATCCCCTTCGGATTCATCGCCGTGACGTCCGCCGACCCCTTCGAGTCCCAGAGCTGGCGGACGTAGAAGTCGCGCTCGACGCCGTCGACTCCGGTCTCGCGCAGCCAGCCGAGCATGATGTCGCTCGTGGCCTGCGTCAGCAGCTGTCCCTCCACCACCCGCTGGCCGTGGCTGGAGAACGCGCTCTTGCCGAGGAACGACTCGAGCACCGACGCCTGCGCCTCCTTGATCTGGAGGAAGAGCGGATCACCCCGGCTCCCGAGCAGGAGCACGATCCAGGCGCGCGTCCCGACGCTGCCCACGCCGACGACCTTCCTCGCGGCGTCCGTGTAGCGGAACCGCTCGAGCAGCACCCGGCGGTCGCCCGGCAGCGTCTGCCGGTACGACCGGATCAGGCTGTGCAGGAAGTCGTCGAGCGTCTTCTTCTCGCCCGGCTGCGTGAGCTCGGCGACCGGAACGATCGTCGGCGGGTCGCTGGCGATCCGCGGCTCCCCGTCGACGAGATGCGTCAGCTTCGAGAACGCCTTGAGGCTGGTCCTCGAATGGGCCTTCGCGGTCGTGCTGTCGAGCTGCTTCAGCTGCTTCTTGCGGCCCTGTCGGCGTAACACGTCGGCGACCTGGTCGACCTCGAGGCGCGCGTACCACTCGTCGAGGGTGTCCATCCCGGCGAAGCTCTTCATCGCCGCGCGGTAGGCGTGGGTGACGGTCTGGTTGATCTTCCGCCGCTGCTCGGCGGTGAAGCCGCGGTCGCGGCCGGCGACCGCGAAGCTTGCGACGAGCCGCTTCAGATCCCACTCGAACGGGCCGGGCAGTGTCTCGTCGAAGTCGTTGACGCTGAAGACGAGCCTCCGGTCGGACGCCGCGTAGATCCCGAAATTCGAGAGATGCGCATCGCCGCAGAGCTGGGCGAGCAGGCCCGTTCTCGGGAGGCCCGCGAGATCGGCGGCCATGATGTACGCCGCTCCGCGGTAGAACGCGAACGGCGAGACGAGCATGCGTCCATAGCGAATCGGGATCAGCTCGGGTACCCGCGCGGCCGCCTGCTCCTCGAGCAGATCGACGGGGTCGCGCCGGTCGGGCGGCGCGCTCCACTCGCCCTGCGCCGAGCGCCCGACCTCGGCCCGTTCGACTCTTCCCTTCGCCGTCGACTCGGCCGGCGTGAGATGCGGCAGGGCTTTCGCCCTCGAGGGCCGCCGTGTGCGTGTCGTCGCGCTCCCCGCCGCCGGGCGCTTCGGTGAACGTGTGACCGGTGTCGACTCGGACTCGGTCATGGTCGCTCCTCTCCAACCGGAATCAAGCCCGTGCGCTCGGCGCGCTGAACGGCCCCGGCTCGCGTGTTGACCCCGAGCTTCTTGTAGATGTGCTGCACGTGCGTCTTGACGGTGGGACGGCCGATGCCGAGCTCGTCGGCGATGCCGCCGAGTGTCCGGTACGTGGTCAGTAGCTCCAGGACGCGGGTCTCGGTCGGCGTCAGGGAAACCGTCGTGCGAGAGGTCTTGGGCTGCATGGCGGTGATGCTGTGACGCTAGGCCGCCGGCGATCGGGAGGGCATCGGCCGAAAAGGCTGATCTCGCCGTCGAAGGGGTGCACGCACCCATCGGTAAGGAGAGCACCAGCGCGGAGCGCGGCCGAAGCTGGTTGCCTTTGGTACGGCGGCGGAGCAATAACGTGTGGGAGCCATGGCAAGCACTGCTGTTCTGAGGCCGATGGAGCTGGTCACGGAGTCGAAGCTCCGGCCTCCCGTCGTGCGGCCTGGGGTGGTGCCGCGGGCTCGCCTCAAACGGTGGCGCACGGCGGCGTCCCGAAGCCGGATCGTGCTCGTCTCGGCGCCTGCCGGCTACGGGAAGTCGACCCTCGTTGCGGAGTGGAGCGCGCTCGACTCGAGAGCCGCGGGCTGGGTCCATCTCGACCGCGGCGACGACGATCCGGTCGTCCTGCTCGCCAACGTCGCGGCGGCGCTCGACCAGATCGGATCGTCGTCCGATCCGCTGTGGGAGGAGCTGGCACGACGCAGGCCGCGGATCGATGCGGTCGTCCTGCCACGCCTTGCCGGTGTGCTCGAGGAGTGCAGCCCGTTCGTCCTCGTCCTCGAGGACACGCATCTCGTCACCGCGGAGGCGAGTCTCGGCATTCTCGGGTTCCTCGCCGACCACGTCCCGCACGGCTCCCAGGCGATGCTGGTCACGCGCGGCGAGGCCGGACTCCCCCTCGGCCGGCTGCGTGCGAGCGGGGAGCTGTTCGAGATCGGGACCGAGCTCCTTGCTCTGGACGCGGAGGAGACGCGAGCGGTGGCGGCGAGTGGTGGGCTGGAGCTGACCGCGGAGTCGGCGGAGGCTCTCCGGGAGCGGACGGAGGGTTGGGCGGCCGCCGTCGTCTTGGCCGCGATGTCCCTGCGTGGTCGCGAGGATGCCGCCGAGCGTGCTGCCGCACTGTCCGGCAACCAGCAGGACATCGCCGACTTCCTGCTCGAAGAGGTGCTGAACAGCCAGCCCGAGGAGCAGACGGCGTTTCTTCTGGGGACGTCGATCCTCGAGCGGATGACCGCGCCGCTGTGCAACGCCGTGCTGCAGGTCGGCAACGCAGCCGACACGCTCGAGGCGCTCGTCCGCTCGAATGCGTTCGTCATCCCCCTCGACGACCGGCGGGAGTGGTACCGCTACCACCATCTCTTCGGCGACCTTCTGCGCGCCGAGCTCGAGCGGCGCCACCCGGAGCTGCTGCGCCTGTACCTCGTGCGGGCCGCAAGCTGGTGCGAGGTATACGGAAGCCCGGACGAGGCGTTCGCCTATGCGCACGCGTGCGGCGATCTCCGCCAGGCCGGGCGGATCGCCCTCGCGAACCGGGACTCGTACACGCAGCGCGGGCAGAGCGAGACCGCGAGGCTCTGGTTCGACCGCTGCACCGAGGAGGAGATCGCGTCGGACCCGCAGCTGTCGATTTCGGCCGGATGGGCCTCTGCCTACCAGGGTGACGAGGCCCGCGCGCGACGGTTCATCGCGGCGGCCGAGCGTGCTCCGCTCGACGGCGCTTCGCCCGACGGGGCGACGTCGCTTCGCTCGGCGCTTGCGTGTCTCCGCGCCTCAGTGGCTCCAGACGGCCTGTCGCAGATGCTGCGTGACGGCGAGTTCGTCTGTGCGTCGGAGAGACGAGCGGGCACGCGGTGGTACTTCAGCGGCGCCCGCTCCGTCGGGACTGCGCACGTTCTCCTGGGCCGGCCGGAGGAGGCGATCGGTCCGCTCCGCGAGTTGGTGGCGAACCGGCAGCCCGAGGTCGCTCCCTGGCGGATCATGGCTCTCGGGTACCTGGCCTTCGCGGCCAGGGAGCTCGGGAATCGCAGGGACGCCCACCGGTGGGCCGCGGAGGCGACCCTCGCGGTCGCCGAGGAAAACCTCGAGGAGACGCTGTTCAGCGCCACCGCATCCACCGCCGACGCGCTGATGCAGGTCGAGCGCGGGGATCACACCGCGGCGGCGCGGCGGCTCGAGGACGTCCGCCGCCTCCGCCCTCTGGTTCGAGCGGCGCGTTGGCTCGACGCGGATCTCGCGCTCCACTGCGCCGACGTCAGCCTCGACATCGGAGACCG
>DATJOZ010000061.1:0-2470 GCA_035506655.1 Gaiellaceae bacterium | reverse complement strand
TCGCCTTCCTTCAGCGGAACGGCGAACGCGTTCAGGCACATCGCGAGCATCGACGAGTTGCCGAGCACGCCGACCACGTCGACGAGCTGCTCCTCACCGAAGACGGCGAGCGCTTCGGCGAACGTCTCGTCCGAGACGAAGTGCGTCTCGAGCAGCTCCTTGCAGAAGCGGTAGAAGACGCCGTCCTGCTCGTCGTCGAAGACCGGCTCGCGTCTCTCGGCGATCGCCTCCACCGCCGCCGCCGGGATTCCGGCGTCGATGGTCTTCTTCGCATGGGCGTTCCAGGAGTACTGCGCGTCCCATTGGCGCGCGGCCATGATCAGGCCGAGCTCGCGGTACTTGAGCGGCAGCGTCGTCTCGAAGCGGACATACGCGCCGAGCGCCTCGACGCGGTCGCAGAGCCCCGGGCTGCGGAGCCACACGAGGAATGGGCCGCGGGTGCCGCCGCGCTTGCCGGAGATCCGTTCGCTGAGCGCCTTCTGGTCCGGCGTCATCTGCTGTTCGGTGAGGGGTGGGATGCGCATGCCGCGACCGTATCCGGCGAGCGTCCCGCGCGGCGAACGCTCAGCATGCAGCCGAGGCAACGGATCGCCGTTCTATCCTCGCGGCATGACGATCATCAAGGTCGACGAGGTACCGCTGCTCGACCGCGGCGGCGGCGTGACGACGATCCCGCTGATCACCCACCGCTCGGACGGCTCCGCGCTGATCACGACGGGGATCAGCAGCTACCCGGTCGGGGGCGGCGCGCCGCTCCACATCCACAACTGCGACGAGCAGGTCACGCTCCTCGAGGGCACGGGCGAGGTCGAGATCGACGGCGCCGCAACGCCCCTCGTGCCCTACGACAGCACGTACATCCAGGCGGGCGTGCAGCACCTGTTCCGGAACACGGGCGACACGCCGATGAAGATCCTCTGGATCTACCCGACCCAGGAGGTCACGCGGACGATGATGGCGACCGGCGAGACGGTCGCGCACCTGTCCGATGCCGACCTCATGGGCTAGATCGGCTCGAGCATCAGCTCGTTGACCTGCTGGCGGAGCGCGAACGGGTTCGCATCCGGGTCGGCGTTCTGCTGCCACTCCCCGAGCTGGACGCATGCCTCGACGACGAACCTGCACCGCTCGTAGCGACGCTCGCAGTACGCGGAGAGCGCCTCTTCGACCGAGCCGCGGGCCGCAAGCTCCTCGGCGAGGACGATGCCGTCCTCGATCGCCTGCGCCGCACCTTGCCCGAGATGCGGCAGGACCGAGTGTGCGGCGTCGCCGATCAGCACGATGCGGCCGTTGTGCCACGGCGGTGGCGCGATCAGCCACTCCTCCGGACGGAGGACGATCGACGAGCTCGCGTCGATCTGCTCGTCCCGGATGCGCCCGACGAGCCCGCCGAACGGCGCCAGGTACTCGCGGACGATCGCGGGGAGCTCCTCCGCGGCCGGGCGGCGGCTTCGGTCCCACGTCACGTTCAGAAACAGATACGCGAGGTCGTCGGACAGCGGAACGACGCCCGTGGAGAGCGTCTTGTGCTGCTGCAGGTGGATGCAGTCGACCGTCTCGGCTCGGGGGACGTTGACGCGGAACGCCGACTGGCCGTTGTACGTCGGCTCGAGCTCCGGGTGGACGTGACGTCTGACCGTCGAGCGGACACCGTCGGCGCCCACGATCACGTCGTAGCGCTCGGCGTCGGCGTCGTCGGGGCCGACGGTCGTCCCGTAGTCGATCGTCACGCCTGCGCCGAGCGCGCGGTCGGTGAGAATCCGGTGGAGCCTCGGACGCGTGATGCCGTTCAGTGGCGGCAGCGTCGAGCCGGTCGCCCGCTCGCCTGGGATCGTGCGGACGAGGTTTCCGTCGACGTCGTGCATCCGCATCCAGACGGGTGCCGGGAACCCCTGCTCGAGGCACGCCTCCGCGCAGCCGATCCGCTCGAGGGCGAGGAGCGCGTTGTGCGGCTGGATGATCCCGACGCCGTAGACCGACGAGCGGAGGTCGGGCTGGATCTCGACCACGCGAACCTCGAAGCCGCGGTCCGCGAAGGCGATGGCGGTGGCGAGCCCGCCGATGCCGCCGCCGACGATGAGCGCTCTCACGCCGTCGGCACCGCGACGCCGAGCCTCTTGGCCTCGGCGGCAAGCGACTCCCACACCTTCTTCGTCAGCGGAATGCCGTTCGCACGCCGCTCGGCCTCGGTGGCGGCGCCGCGCTCGCCGGGGAAGCGGATCTCGGCTTCCTCCTCCATCCGCGGCAGCGCCTTCAGCGCGTCGAGAGTCTCGTCGACCCCGCGGCGGAACTCGTCGGGGTCTGCAAACGCGGCGACGTCGAGCGCGATGACGGCGCCGTTCTGCCGGTGGCGCTTGTCGCCGCCGTGGAACGCGCTGACGATCGCGTTGCCGGTGAGCACGCTCGTGACGAGCTCGAACACGAGCGACATCCCCGAGCCCTTCGCGCCGCCGAGCGGCAGGGGCACGGC
>DATJOZ010000060.1:0-26235 GCA_035506655.1 Gaiellaceae bacterium | reverse complement strand
TGGAGGATCCCCCCGTCGTCGCCGGCGCAGACCTCGATGTACCCGTCGCTCCGCTGGCGCAGCGCCTTCGACCCGTCCTTGCCGAAGCGGATCGGCTCGCCGGTGCGGAGCGCGATCCGGTTCACGCCCTCCTTGTCGTCGCGCACGAACTCCCACGCGTCGTCGTTGAAGATCGGGCAGTTCTGGAAGATCTCGACGAACGCGCTGCCGCGGTGCTCGGCCGCGGCGCGCAGGACGTCGGACATCCCGGCCTTGTCGGTGTCGATCGCGCGCGCGACGAACGTCGCCTCGGCGCCGATCGCGAGGCTCAGCGGGTTGAAGGGCCAGTCGAGCGAGCCCATCGGCGTCGACTTCGTCACCATCCCGAGCTCGCTCGTCGGCGAATACTGCCCCTTCGTCAGCCCGTAGATCTTGTTGTTGAAGAGCAGGATCTTCAGGTTCACGTTGCGGCGCAGCGCGTGGATCAGGTGGTTGCCGCCGATCGAGAGCGCGTCGCCGTCGCCGGTGACGACCCAGACGGAGAGGTCGGGGCGCGAGACGGCGAGGCCCGTCGCGATCGCGGGCGCGCGGCCGTGGATCGAGTGCATCCCGTACGTGTTCATGTAGTACGGGAAGCGCGCGGCGCAGCCGATGCCGCTGATGAAGACGGTGCGCTCGCGGTCGATGCCGAGCTCGGGCATGAAGGACTGCATCGCGGCGAGGATCGCGTAGTCGCCGCAGCCCGGGCACCAGCGCACCTCCTGGTCGGTGCGGAAGTCCTTCGCGGTCAGCTCAGCCATGATCCCCGCTCCCGGCGCCGGCGAAGCCGGCACCTCCGCTCCTTGATGAGCTCCGTCGAGCCTACGCTCATTGATCCACCAGCGCCTCGATCGCGTCGGCGACCTCGGCCGCACGGAGCGGCAGCCCGCGGACGCGGTTGTAGCCGACGGCGTCGACGAGGAACTCGGCGCGCACGAGCTTCAGCAGCTGGCCGAGGTTCATCTCGGGGACGAGCACGTGGTCGTACGCGCGCAGCACCTCGCCCGTGTTGCGCGGCAGCGGATTGAGGTGGCGCAGGTGCGCATGCGCGACCCTGCGCCCGCCGCGGCGGACGCGCTTGCACGCGGCGGCGATCGGGCCGTACGTCCCGCCCCAGCCGAGGACGAGCACCGACGCGTCGCCGTCCGGGTCGTCGACCTCGAGCAGCGGCATGTCGGCGGCGATCCCGGCGACCTTCTGCGCGCGGAGCCGCGTCATCAGGTCGTGGTTGTCGGGGTCGTACGAGATGTTCCCCGTGCGATCCGCCTTCTCGAGCCCGCCGACGCGGTGCTCGAGCCCGGGCGTGCCGGGGAGCGCCCACGGCCGCGCGAGCGTCTGCTCGTCGCGGAGGTACGGCAGGAACTCGCCGTCGTCGCCGTTCGGCTTCGTCGCGAACGTCGTCGAGATGTCCGGCAGCGTGTCGACGTCGGGGAGCAGCCACGGCTCGGATCCGTTCGCGAGGTACGCGTCGGAGAGGAGGTACACCGGCGTCCGGTACTTCAACGCGATGCGGCACGCCTCGACCGCGGCGTCGAAGCAGTCCGACGGCGAGCGCGCGGCGACGACCGGCACCGGCGACTCGCCGTTCCGTCCGAACATCACCATCAGCAGGTCGCCCTGCTCCGGCTTCGTCGGCATCCCGGTCGAGGGGCCCGCGCGCTGGATGTCGCAGATCACGAGCGGCAGCTCGAGCATGATCGCCAGCCCGATCGTCTCGGCCTTCAGCACGATCCCCGGGCCGGCCGACGTCGTGACGCCGAGCATGCCGCCGAACGACGCACCGACGGCGGCGCCCGCGGCGGCGATCTCGTCCTCGGCCTGGAACGTGCGGACGTCGAAGTTCTTGAAGCCCGCAAGCTCCTCGAGGATCGCGCTCGCGGGCGTGATCGGGTACGCGCCGAGGAAGAGCGGGAGACCCGAGAGCCGCGACGCGGCGATGAGCCCGTACGAGAGCGCCTGGTTGCCCGTGATGTTGCGATACGTGCCGGGCTTGAGCTTCGCCGGCTTCACCTCGTACGTGACGGCGAACGTCTCCGTCGTCTCGCCGAACGCGTAGCCGGCCTGCAGCGCCTTGACGTTCGCGGCGGCGATCTCCGGGCGGCGCTTGCCGAACTTCGTCTCCAGGAACTCGATCGACGGGTCGATCGAGCGGCCGTACAGCCACGACATCAGCCCGAGCGCGAACATGTTCTTCGAGCGCTCGGCCTCCCGCGGCGTCACGCCCTCGACGCCCTTCAACGCGCCGACGGTGAGCGTCGTGAGCGGGACCGCGTGCACCTGGTACTCGTCGAGCGAGCCGTCCTCGAGCGGGTTCGCGGCGTAGCTCGCCTTCTGGAGGTTGCGGTCGTTGAAGGCGTCGCTGTTGACGATCAGCGTGCCGCCCTTCGGCAGGTCCTTCAGGTTCGTCTTCAGCGCCGCCGGGTTCATCGCGACGAGGACGTTCGGCTGGTCGCCCGGCGTGAGGATGTCGTGGTCGGCGAAGTGGACCTGGAAGCCGGAGACTCCCGGCAGCGATCCGGCCGGCGCGCGGATCTCCGCCGGGAAGTCCGGGAGCGTCGAGAGGTCGTTCCCGAGCAGCGCCGTCTCGGTCGTGAACTGCGCCCCGGTGAGCTGCATCCCGTCGCCTGAGTCGCCCGCAAAGCGGACGATGACCTGGGACAGTTGTTCGACCGGCTTGGCCACAGGGCGCGACGAACAAGGTATACCGGACCCTCGCCGGAGCCGGTTCGCCCATCCGGGGGAAGGTAGGCTCGGGACACGATGCGCATCCGCTGGTACGGACAGGCCGCCGTGCTGCTCACGAGCGACGAGGGCATGCGCGTCTTCCTCGACCCGTGGGGCGAGATCCCGGCGGAGATGCTCGCGCTCCGCCGCGAGCGGATGCCGGACTTCCGCTTCGACTACGCGCCGATCGAGGGCGTGGAGGCCGACCTCCTCCTTGTCACGCACGAGCACTTCGACCATGCCGCCGTGGAGGTGATCAGCGGCGAGCCGCACGTCGTCCGCTCGACCGCGGGCACGTTCGAGACGCCGATCGGCGAGGTCGTCGGCATCGCGTCGGAGCACGACGAGGTCGCCGGCACGCAGCGCGGCCCGAACACGATCTTCGCGTTCACCCTCGACGGGCTCCGCGTCGCGCATTTCGGCGACTTCGGGCAGGCGGAGCTGCGCCCCGCGCAACGCGACGCCCTCGGCGATATCGATGTGGTGTTCCTCCCGGTCGGCGGCGGACCGACGGTCGGCGGCGAGAGCGCGGCGGCGGTCGTCCGCGAGCTGAGCCCGCGGCTGGTCGTCGCGCTGCACTACGGCAACGACGCCGTCAGCTTCCTCGGGCCGCCCGAGCCGTTCCTCGAGGCGCTCGGCGCGCCGCGAGTCGAGAGGCTCGAGACGAGCGAGGCGGAGGCCGTGCCGCTGCTCGGCGAGCGCGGCGCTCCCACGGTCGCGCTGTTCGCGCCGCCGCTGTAGCGG
Source organism: Gaiellaceae bacterium (assembly GCA_035506655.1). GTDB lineage: Bacteria > Actinomycetota > Thermoleophilia > Gaiellales > Gaiellaceae > Palsa-739. Next base: position 22,749 of record DATJOZ010000060.1, on the reverse strand, counting down.
GCTCAGCCATCCCGGTGCTTCAGCGCAGCCTCCTGGTCCTGCGCGTCGCGGAGCGACAGGGAGCCGTCGCAGACCTTCGCGTTCAGCTCGTTCTCGATCTGGTCGACCTCGGAGGCGCGCGGATACGGCTCCGGCCAGAGGTTCCTCGGATCGGTCGGGTGGCCGCCGAGCTCGAGGCTGATCAGGTGGTCCTCCTGGTAGGCGGAGAGCGGCCCCGCCTCGCCGTAGAGCGGCATCTGCTTCCGCTTCAGCGCGTTCGTGTAGTCGACCGGCGGCCGGATCGTCCGCGTCCAGCCGCGCTTGCAGATCGTCGAGGCGATGTTCGCCTGCGTCACCTCGGGGTTGACGACGCCCGGCGTCCGCACGGGGTCGGCGACGACCGCGGCGTGCCGCCGGCCGTGCCCCACCGTGAGCACGAGCGCGACGAGCAGCAGCGCGACTGCAGCGCCCAACACGATTCTCGTTGTCACGACCGACAACGGTAGAGGTGCGCGCGGCCGCGCGCAAGACGCTTATTCGGCCGTGTCCGGAACGACCAGCGCGCCGCCGAGCACCCAGATGCAGTACGCAACCCACGGGTCGCCGATCACGTCGGTCTGGATCGCGAGCGCGAGGATCGCGGCGAACGAAGCCGCGAGCGCGGCGGCCCAGCGGTCGTTCCGCCCGGCGCGCAGGAGCGCGACGAGGAGCGCCACGCTCCACGCGGTCCAGAGCACCGCGCCGAGGAGCCCGAGCTCCGCGCCGAGCTCCGTGTAGTTCGACTCGCCCGCCTTGATCGGCGTCCCGGTTCGCGACGCGGTCTGCCCGACGTTCCCGAGCCCGAAGCCCTGCGGGTGGTGGATCACCGTGCGGATCCCGTCCTTGAGGCTCTGCCAGTGCTCCGAGAGCGACGACTCGCTCGCCGACGTCGGCGCGTTCGTCGTCCCCGGGTGCGCGGCGGCGAGCTCGTGCTGGTACACGAGGTCGGCCTTTGTCCAGTTCCCGGTCGGCGCGACGTGCGGGAACGCGTGCGCCCAGCCGACCGCGACGACCACGACCGCGGCCGCGCCGGCGAGCGCCCAGGGCCGCCGCTGCACGGCCGCGAGCACGACGAGCCCGACCGCGACGGCGAGCAGCGCCGACCGCGAGAACGTGTAGAGGAGACCGGCCGCGACCACCGCGCAGAGCAGCAGCACGACCGCGCGCCGCCGCCGCACGAGCGCCGCCGCACCGACGAGCGCCACGACGAAGAGATAGCTGCTCGCGAGCGGAGAGAGGAACGTCGACACGAGCCGCCGCAGGAACGGCCGGTCGCCGCCGAGGTTGTAGATGAAGTTCTCCGGCAGTCCTGCGACGCGCGGATTCTCGCCGGTGCCGTGGTAGTCGTAGCCGAGGTGGCGGTGGAAGTAGTCGACGACGCCGTTCGTCCGCCACCAGCCGATCGGGACGAGGTACACGTCGAGCAGCCCGACGACGGCGACGAAGCCCGCGGTCCCGATCAGCGTCCACGCGAGCCGGCGGAGCTCGACGCGACCGAGACGGAGCGACCGCCCGAGGAAGTACGCGGCGACCGGAACGAGGTCGTGCCGCAGCGCGAGGACGACCGCCTTCCGACCCGCCTCGCCGCCGAGCGCCGACTGCGGGATGAACGCGTAGACGACGCAGACCGCCGCGAACGCGAGCGCGAGCCAGTCGACGACGCGCATCCGGAACGGCAGCCGCCGCGCGCGCGCCGCGTCCGTCCCGACGCGCACGAGCGCGACCGCGAGCAGGATCTCCTTCCACGCGGTGATCGCGGTGAGCGTCGCGCCGCGAACGCCCCACGCGTAGAGCGCCGCCATCGCCGCGTTGTGCAGCGCGAGCCCGACGACGAAGAGGTACAGCGCGACGACGGGACGGCGCCAGACAGCGACGCCCGCCGCGCCGAGGACGATCGCATACGCCGCAAGCTCGACGACCGTCATCCGCGCGAGGGTACAGCGGGCAGGCGCCGAACCGGGCGCCTGCCCGCCGGGTCAACGGCCTAGGTCGGCCCCCACGGCTCAGTGCCCAGTGCGACCGCCGCGAATGCAAGAATCGCGATCAGCAGCACGAGGCGGATGTACCACGACGTACGGAGCATGGACATGCCCTCCTCGTTCCCCCGAGCCGGACGGCCCGGCGGGGCGATGATCGCACCGATAGGGTGACCCTTGTCAAGTATCCATCACGTTTGACGATCTTGAGACAACCGGTGAGAATGGGAGCCCAATGAGCACTGGTCCTGGCCCTGCCGCGGGCGAGTCGATCGGGCAACGGCTGAAGCGGCTGCGGCTGGAGCACGGGCTCTCGCAGCGCGAGCTGGCGTCCCCCGGCGTCTCGTACGCGTACATCTCCCGCATCGAGGCGGGCACGCGCCAGCCGTCGGTGAAGGCGCTGCGGCGGCTCGCCGCGAAGCTCGGCGTGTCGGCGGAGTACCTCGAGACGGGGTCGCAGCTCGACCCGGCCGAGGCGCGCGAGCTCCGGCTCGCCGACCTCGAGCTCGCCGTCCGCCTGAGCCAATCCGAAGGGATCGAGGAGTCGCTGCAGGCACTCGTCGACGACGCTGTCCTCGCCGGCGACACCGCGTGCGCGCTCCGCGGCCGCGTCGCGCTCGCCGCGCTCGCGATCGAGAACGGGCGCTACGCGCACGCCGTCGACCTGCTCGAGGCCGCGATCCAGGGGGACCCGTTCCTTCCGATCGAGCGGTTCGACATCTACGCCGCGCTCGGCCGCGCGTACGCGGCGTCGGGGCGCGCCGACCGCGCTGTCGATCTCTTCGAGCGCTGCATCCGCCAGGTGCGCGAGTCGGACGGCGACTCGACGATCGACGCGCGCTACTCGACGATGCTCAGCTACGCGCTCTCCGACATGGGCGACCTCGCGCGCGCGGAGGTCGTCGTCGCCGAGGCGCTCGACCGGGTGCAGGATTCCGACGACCCGTACATGCGCGTCCGCCTCTACTGGTCGATGGCGCGGCTCGCGCACGCGGAGGGCGAGGCGTCGGTCGCGCTGACGAACGCGCGCAAGGCGATCGCGCTCCTCCAGGCGACGGACGACTCGTTCCATCTCGCGCGGGCGCACATCCTCGCGTCGAGCATCTCGATGTCGCGCGAGGACGCCGACGCGGCGGAACGCCATCTCGACCAGGCGGACCAGCTGCTCGGGACGCGCCCGGCGGTCGAGGATGCCGTCGAGGTGAAGATCGGCCGGTCGCGGATCGCCGCGTTCCGCGGCCAGAGCAAGGACGCGATCGCGCTCGCGCGCGAGGCGCTCGAGCTGATCGGCGACGACTCGCCGGCCGACGAGGGCGTCGCGTTCAAGGCGCTCGGCGACGGGCTCGCACTGGCCGGCGAGTTTCCCGCGGCCGACGAGGCGTACCGCCGCGCGGCGGACCTCCTCGAGGCGCAGGGCCAGTGGCGGGACGCGACGGAGGCATGCCGCGCGTGGGCGCGGATGCTCCGGGCGAACGGCCAAGAGGAGCAGGCGCTCGACGTCCTCGACCGCGCGACCGAGCTCGGGCTGCGGGCCGCGCCGGCCGACGTGCACGTCGAGCGTTGACGACCGAGCTCTCGGTCACCCCATCCGGCCCGTACTCGCTCGCGCTCTCCGCTCGGCTCTCCGGCGACGCGACGCGGACGTTCCGCGACGGGATCATGACCGCGGTGCTCGCGGTCGACGGGCGCCCCGAGGTCGCGCGGGCGCTCCAGCGGCCGGACGGCGTCGTCGTGATCCGCGCCGACTCGAGCGCCGCGGCGGACCGGCTGCGCTGGATCCTCGCGCTCGACGACGACCACTCGCCGTTTCTGCGCGCCGTGCGCGACGACCCGCTCCTCGCGCGCGCCGCGGCCGAGCTCCGCGGGCTGCGGCCGGTGCGCGTGCCGACCGTCGCGCATGCGCTCCTCCGCGCCTTCTGCGGGCAGCTGATCGAGGCGAAGGTCGCGCGGCGGATGGAGCACGACATCGTCCGCGCGCTCTGCGCGCGCGGGCCGGACCGGTTCTTCGTCTCGCCGACCGCCGCGGAGCTCGCGGCCGCGTCGCCCGCGCGACTCCGCTCGCTCGGGCTGCACGCGCGCCGCGCGGCGTCGCTCGTCCGGCTCTGCCGCGGGCTCGATCTCGAGCGGCTGCACGGGCTTCCGACGCCGGCCGTCGCCGCACGGCTCGAGCGCGAGCGCGGGCTCGGCCCGTGGTCGGTCGGCGTCGTTGCGCTCTACGGCCTCGGCCGGTACGACGCGGGCCTCGTCGGCGACCTCGGGCTCGTGAAGCTGCTGCGCGCGCTCCGCGGCCGCCCGGTCGAGACGGTCGAGACGGCGGAGCTCGTCGAGCCGTACGGCGAATGGGCGGGCCTCGCGAGCGTCTACCTCATCGGCGGGTTCGCGAAGGGGCTCGTGCCGTTGCACGAGCTGCGCGCGGCCTAGACTCCGCGCAATGGCGAAGACGATCGCGATCCTCGGCGGCGGCCGCATCGGCGAGGCGCTGCTCTCCGGGCTGCTCAGCTCCGGCTGGCGCGCGCCCGCGGAGGTCGTGGTCACGGCGCGCAGCGAGGAACGCATCGAGGAGCTGCGCACGCGGCACGGGGTCGAGACGACGACGGACAACGCGGCCGCGATCGCCGGCGCCGAGCTCGTCGTCGTCGCGGTGAAGCCGCAGGACATCGACGCGCTGCTCGGAGAGATCGGCCACCTGCTCCGGCCGGAGCAGACCGTGCTCACCGTCGCGGCGGCGATCCCGACGGCGCACATCGAGGCGCGGATCGCGGACGGCGTCCCCGTCGTGCGCGCGATGCCGAACGCGCCGTCGACCGTGCACGAGGGAATGGCCGGGCTCTGCGCCGGCGCGCATGCCGGCGACGCGCAGCTCGCGCTCGCGGAGGAGGCGCTGTCGCATCTCGGCCGCGTCGTGCGCGTGCCCGAGCAGGCGATGGACGCGATCACGGCGGTCTCCGGCTCGGGCCCGGCGTACTTCGCGCTCCTCGCGGAGGCGATGATCGAGGCGGGGATCCTCCTCGGGCTGTCGCGCGAGGTGTCGACGACGCTCGTCGTGCAGACGATGCTCGGCACCGCGAAGCAGCTTCGCGACCTCGGCATGCACCCGGTCGAGCTGCGCGAGGCGGTGACCTCGCCCGGCGGGACGACGATCGCCGCGATCCGCGAGCTCGAGCAGGCCGGCGTCCGCGCCGCGTTCCTCAACGCGATCCAGGCCGCGATGACGCGGTCGCGCGAGCTCGCCGGCGGCGAGCTTTGAGCGACGTCGAGGTCGTCGTCGCCGCGGACGACGAGGATGCGGCGCTCATGGTCGCCCGCCGCCTCGACGAGGCCGCGCGCAGGGGCGGCCACATCTGCCTCACGGGCGGCTCGACGCCGCAGCGCGCGTACGAGCTCGCGGCGGAGCTGGATCCGGACTGGAGCCGCGTCGAGCTCTGGTGGGGAGACGAGCGGTGCACCACGGCCGACGACCCGCTGTCGAACTACGGCATGTCGGCGCGCGCGCTGATCGATCGCCTCGAGACGCCGCCGGCCGCGATCCACCGGATGCGCGGCGAGCTCGGGCCGGACGACGGCGCGCGCGCCTACGAGGCGGAGCTCGGCGACACCGTCATCGACCTGATGCTCCTCGGCATGGGCGCCGACGGGCACATCGCGTCGCTCTATCCGAACCAGCCGACGCTCGACGAGACGGAGCGCCGCGTCGTCGGCGCGGAGGCGCACCTCGAGCCGTTCGTCGACCGGATCACGATGACGCTGCCGACGATCAACGCGTCGCGCGAGGTGCTGTTCCTCATCGCGGGCGCGGACAAGGCCGAGGCGGTCGCGCGCGCGTTCGCCGGCGAGCCGAGCCGCGCCACGCCCGCGAGCCTCGCCCGCTCGGCCGACGGCCCCACGGTCGTCGTGCTCGACGCCGCGGCGGCGTCGAAGCTCTAGCGGCGCGCCACTCTCATAACGGTGCCAGTCACCGTTAAGACGTTGGCCAGGTCCCGGCCACGGCGCCGTGCCGCTCGACGGCGGCGCGGAGCGGCACGCGTCTCTTAACGGTGCCAGTCACCGTTAAGACGCGGAAGCGAGCGTGGGGGACGGAAGGCTCGCGCTGATTGAACCGTCAGTCAGCTATCTTCCTCCCCATGGCCCGGGAGCTTCGCGAGGTGGTCTTCGTCGACGGCGTCCGCACCGCCTTCGGCAAGGCCGGCCCGAAGGGACAGTTCTGGCGCACGCGCGCGGACGACATGGGGGTCAAGGCGGTCCGCGCGCTGCTGCGCCGGAACCCGGAGATCCCGGTCGAGCGGATCGGCGACGTCGTCCTCGCGGCGACCGCGCAGGTCGGCGACCAGGGACTGACGCTCGGGCGCGACGTCGCGCTCCTCGCCGGGCTCCCCGACTCCGTCCCGGGCTTCGCCGTCGACCGGATGTGCGCGGGCGCGCTCACCGCCGTGACGGCGGCGGCCGGCGAGATCGCGCTCGGCGCCGTCGACGTCGCGATCGCGGGCGGCGTCGAGCACATGGGCCACCACCCGATGGGCCAGGACGTCGACTTCAACCCGCGCTTCGTCTCCGAGCGGCTGATCGACGAGTCCGCCGCCGTGATGGGCCAGACCGCGGAGAACCTCCACGACCGCTTCCCCGCGATCACGAAGGAGCGCGCCGACGCGTTCGCGCTCGCGTCGCAGCGGAAGGCGACGGCCGCGTGGGCGAACGGCGTGATGCGCGAGACGGTCGTCCCGATGGCGGTGTTCTCCGACGAGGGCTGGAAGGTCGCGGACCGCGACGAGTTCCTCCGCCCCGACACGTCGATGGAAGGGCTCGCGGCACTGAAGCCGGCGTTCCGCGCCGGCGGCCGCGTCACCGCCGGGAACTCGGCCGGGCTGACGGACGGCGCGACCGCCGCGTTCCTCGCGGCCGAGCCGGTCGCCGAAGAGCTCGGCCTCGACCCGAAGCTCCGCCTCGTCGGCTACGCCTACGCCGGCGTGGAGCCCCACCTGATGGGCTACGGTCCGGTGCCCGCGACGCGGCGCGCGCTCGAGCAGGCCGGGCTGACGCTCGACGACATCGACGTGTTCGAGCTGAACGAGCCGTTCGCGGTCCAGGTGCTGACGTGGTGCGACGAGCTCGGCGTCGAGGCGGACGACCCGCGCCTCAACCCGTACGGCGGCGCGATCGCCTGCGGCCATCCGCTCGCCGCGACCGGCGTCCGCCTGATCGCGCAGCTCGCGTACGCGCTCCGCGAGCGGAACGGCCGTTACGGGCTCACCGCGCTCTGCATCGGGATGGGGATGGGCTGCGCGATCGTCTGGGAGAACACGAGCGCATGAGCGGCACGTTCTTCGCGCTGAACCGCGTCGAGTCGCGCGTCGGCCCGATCGCGCTCGTCACCGTCGACAACGGCGAGGACTACACGAAGCCGACGACGCTCGGCCGCTCGGCGTTCGAGTCGGCGGTGCGCGTGATCGGCGAGCTCGAGTCCGGCGACTGGGCGGCGATGGTCGTCACCGGCAAGCCGTTCGTCTTCTGCGTCGGCGCGGACATCGACGAGTTCGGGAAGCTCGGCTCGCGCGACGACGCACTCGAGGGAACGCGCGCCGGCCACGAGCTCTTCGCGCGGATCCGCGCGCTCCCGTTCCCGACCGTCGCCGCGATCAACGGCGCGTGCCTCGGCGGCGGGCTCGAGCTCGCGCTGCACTGCGACGCGCGCTCGATCGCGACGAGCGTGCGGCACTTCGGCTTCCCCGAGGTCGCGCTCTCGATCATCCCCGGCTGGGGCGGCACGCAGCTCGCGCCGAAGCTCGCCGGACCGGACGCGGCGACGCGCCTCATCGTCCTGAACCCGCTCCGCCAGAACCGGCTGCTCCGCGCCGACGAGGCGTTCGAGCTCGGCTTCGCCGACCGGCTGATCGAGCCGGTCGAGTTCGTCGACGAGTCGCTCCAGTTCGCCGTCGACCTCGTCGAGGAGGGCGGGATCGAGCGCGTCGAGCCGGACTGGTCGGACGCCGAGACCGTCTTCCGGAAGGCGCGCTCGCGCGTCGACGACGCGGTACACGGCGCGACGCGCGCGCCGTACGTCGCGCTCGAGCTGATCGCCGGTGCGCAGGAGTGGACGCTCGAGCAGGGCTACGAGGCCGAGGACAACGCGATGGCCGACCTGCTGCCGAGCCCGCAGGCGCAGGCGTCGGCGTACGCCTTCACCGTCGTCGAGCGCCGCACGAAGAAGCCGGACGCGCTGCCGGAGGCGAAGCCCCGGCCCGTGCAGAAGGTCGGGATCGTCGGCGCCGGCCTGATGGCGACGCAGCTCGCGACGCTCTTCCTCCGCCGGCTCGAGGTTCCCGTCGTGCTCCGCGACATCGACCAGGCGCGCGTCGACGAGGCGCTCGCGACGATCCGCGAGGAGGTCGGCGGACGGAAGCCGTTCCTCGCGACGATCGTCGACGGCGGCACCGGCTGGGAGCAGTTCGAGGGCTGCGACCTGATCCTCGAGGCGGTGTTCGAGGAGCTGAGCGTGAAGCGCGAGGTCGCCGCCGAGGTGCGCCGCGTCGCGCCGGACGCGATCTTCGCGACGAACACGTCGTCGCTCTCCGTCGAGGAGATGGGCGCCGACGTCGGACTGCACTTCTTCAATCCGGTCGCGGTCCTCCCGCTCGTCGAGATCGTGCGCACGCCGCGCACGACGGACGAGCAGCTCGCGACGGCGTGGAGCGTCGTCGGGAAGCTCCGCAAGCGCGGCGTCATCGTCGGCGACGCGCCGGCCTTCGTCGTCAACCGCGTGCTGACGCGCTTCACGACCGTGCTGATGGACGCGCTCGAGAACGGCAACACCGTCGAGGAGACGGACGAGGCCGCGCTCTCGCTCGGGCTCCCGATGGCGCCGTCGGTCCTGCTGCAGATGGTCGGGCCGCGCGTCGCGAACCACGTCCTCGAGACGCTGCACGACGCGTACCCGGACCGCTTCCCGCTCTCGCCGACGCTCGCGAACTTCGCCGACGGGCGGGACGAGATCGTGATCCGCGGCGACGCGCGCCGCACCGTCGACGAGATCCGCGAGGACGCGCTCGAGGCGATCGCCGACGAGGTCCGGCACCTGCTCGACGAGGGCGTCGTCGGCGCCGCCGCCGACGTCGACGCGTGCCTCATCCTCGGCGCCGGCTACCCGTTCTTCCTCGGCGGGATCACGAAGCACCTCGACCAGACGGGGATCTCGGAGCGCGTCGTCGGCTCGACGCTCGCGGACTACCGGGCGACCGCCTCGGTCTAAACTCGCGGCATGGCCGACGACTGGCGGATCCACATCGAGATCGAGGACGCGGGCGGCTTCCTGCACCGGCTCGGGCAGGGGCTCTCGAGCGAGGCGTCCGAGCTCGCGAAGGACCTCGAGTCGAAGCGGCTCGCGGTCTCCCGCGACGACAACGAGATCTTCGTCTACGCGTCCACGGCCGACGACGCGGCGAAGGCGCTCTCCGTCGTCCAGGCCGAGCTCGCCACGCTCGGGATCGAGGCGACGACGAGCACGGTCGAGCACTGGCTCGCGGACGAGGAGCGCTGGAGCGACGAGCCGCCGGGCGAGACGTGGGAGCAGGAGTCGCTCGACCGCGGCTTCGCGCCGTGGGAGGTCCGGAAGGAGTGCGCGACGCGCGACGACGCGGAGACGCTCGAGCGGCAGCTCGAGGAGGAGGGCTACTCGGTGATCCGGCAGTCCCAGTTCCTCTTCGTCGGGACGGCGTCCGAGGAGGACGCGAACGCGCTCGCCGCCCGGATCCACGGCGAGGCCCAGCCGAGCGGCGAGACGGTCGCCGAGGTGCTCCCGGGCAACCCGTTCGCCATCTTCGGCGGCCTCGGCTCCTAGGAGGCCACCACCGCGGACATGCCCCGGTTGGGCAGTTGACGCCCCCGGGCCGCCGGGTATGCTTGCAGCAGCGTCGCTCGCTCAGGCGAAGTCCGCGAGCGCGCCCCTCTCGAAGGATGCAGCACTCGTCCGCGTGCTGCGCACATGCAGGAAGCCATCCACGACCCCACGATGTTCTCTGGGGCGGCAGACCCTCTCGTTGCCGCCGCCTTCCGCGCGGAAGCGTGGGCGGGCGAGCCGTTCTTCCGGGAGGGCGAGGACGCCGCGCAGGTGCTCGCGCCCGGAACCGCCCGGCGGCGCGCGCTCGACGACGCGCTCGCCGAGATCGAGTCCGGCCGTACGCGCCCGTCGTCGCCGTGGAAGGTGCGCTACGCACTGATGCTCGGCCTCGAGCGCGTGCTCGCCGAGCCGACGCCGCGCACGCTCGCCGGCACCGAGCTCCGCCGCCACCAGGTCGACGCGCTCGCGGGGATGCTCACCGAGCTGATCGCCGCGTCGCAGCGCGAGGAGGAGGCGAGCGGGAACGGGAACGGCAACGGCCACGCGCTCTCCGCCGAGGAGCTCGCCGAGGTCGAGGCCGAGGAGGAGGACGAGGACGCGGACGTCCCGGTCGACGTCGAGGCGCTCGACGCCGAGATCGACGAGGACGAGCTGCCGGAGCAGCTGCCGCCGGCGGAGGACCCGGGCGCGGTGCGCCGCTACCGGTTCCGCCACCCGACCGCGTCCGGCAAGACGATCGCCGCCGCCGGGTTCGTCGAGGCCGCGCGGACAGAGGGCGTCCTCATCCTCACGCACCGGCGGCTGCTCGTCTCCCAGTTCCAGCGCGACCTGAAGACGGAGGGCTACGGCGACCGCTTCACGGATGCGATCGAGGCGGGCAAGGAGCCGCTGCGGCAGAACCCGCTCACGATCCAGACGTACGCGTGGTTCGCGCGGCACGTCGGGTCGCTCAGCCGCGAGGCGTACCAGCTCGTGATCTGCGACGAGGCGCACACCGCGCTCGGCGAGAAGACGTCCGCCGCGATCCGCTCGTTCCCGGAGCCCATCTACATCGGGATGACGGCGACGGAGCAGCTGATCGCGAAGCAGGTCTCCGACGTCTTCCCCGCGTCCGTCGACGACCTGCCGCTGCAGGACGCCGCGCGCCGCGGGCTGATCGCGCCGCTCCGCTGCCTCCGCGTCCCGCCCGTCGCCGCGATCAACTCCGTGCCGATCGTCGGCGGCGACTTCGACCAGGAGATCCTCGCGAAGACGCTCGACCACCAGGCGCTCAACCAGGCCGCCGCGAGCCTCTACCGCGATCGCTTCGACAACACGCCCGGCATCGTCTACGCCGCCGGCGTCGACCACGCGTACAACCTCGCGCAGGAGTTCCGCGCCGCCGGGATCAAGGCGGAGGCGGTCTCCGGGCGCACGCCGCCGGTGCGCCTCGCCGAGACGCTCGCCGCCTACGAGCGCGCGGAGATCAACGTCCTCATCAACGCGCAGCTGCTCGCGGAAGGCTGGAACTCGCCGCGCGCGACCGTCTGCATGCATCTCGCGCCGACCGCGTCGAAACGCGTCTACCAGCAGCGGATCGGACGGATCATGCGGCTGCACGCGCGCAAGGAGGCGGGAATCGTCGTCGACTTCGTCGCGAAGGGCGCGACGCACAACGATCGCGTCGTGTCGCTCCACTCGCTGCTCGACGCGGACTTCTACCGCGAGGGCGCGCGCGTCACGCCCGCGCCGCGCCGCCGCTCGCAGCGCCGCGCCCGCCGCCGCCTCACGCCGGCGCCGTGGCTCGTCCCGGTCACGCCGGACGTCCGCCGTCGCGTCGCCGTGATCCAGCGCGAGTGGCAGCGCGTCGACCCGCGCTTCCTCGACGACGAGGAGCAGCGCTACTGGGCGACGATCGCGGGCCGCCAGATCCGCTTCGACGAGCGGGCGTCGTTCGTCCAGAAGCTCACCGAGGGCCGCGCGAGCAAGGCGGCGCTCGAGCAGTTCCTCCAGACGTGCGCGGCCGAGAACCCGAACCGGCGCCTCCGGCTGATGGCGCTGCAGGACCGCGTGTCGATGCGCGTCGAGCGGGCGTCGTTCGACGATCTCGTCACGCTCGTGACGCAGGCGCCGACGTGGGAGAAGGAGCGCATCCCCGGCGTGCGGACGCTGCTGCGCGCGATCGCCGACGGGAAGCCCGACGCGCCGGACCAGATCCTCGCGCGGTGGACGTGGCGGCTCGCGCGCGCGACGCGCAAGGTGCAGGATCGCCGCGCGTCGAGCGAGTATCCCGAGGCGAAACGGCTCCTCGGCGCGCTCGCGAACTCGCGCGGCCACCGCCACGAGGAGAACGCTGCGAAGCTCGTGAAGACGGCGCTGGAGCAGCCGATCCAGGTCGGCGCCGCGCTGCTCGCGTCGGCCGAGGGCTACACGCCGCGCGCGACGAAGCTCATCGACGAGGCGCGCGAGGAGCTCGGCACGGTGCAGGAGGTCGCGCTCGCGCTCTCCGAGAATCTGCCCGCGCCGAAGCAGCAGCCGAGCCGGAACCGCCGGCGGCGCCGCCGCAAGAAGAAGACCGGCGCGCCGGGCGAGACGGCCGCGACGCCGGCGGAGGGCGCGACCGCGGAGACGCCCGAAGCGACGGACGCGCCGGCCGCGCCGGCCGGGGGCGAGGAGGCGCCGGCGCCGAAGCCGCGCCGGCGGCGCCGCCGGAAGCCCGCCGCGGCGACCGCGGAGGGCGAGGCCGAAGCGGCCCCGGAGCCCAAGCCCGAGCCCGAGCCCGAGGCGCCGGCCGCCTAGCCGCGGCCGACGAAGGGCATCTTCGTCGCCATCACCGTCATGAACTGCACGTTCGCGTCGAGCGGCAGCGTCGCCATGTAGACGACGGCGCGCGCGACGTCGTCCGGGTCGATCGTCGGCTCGACCGCGACCCGCCCGTCCGCCTGCGGGGCGCCCGTCTGCATCGGCGCCGCCATCTCCGTCGCCGCGTTGCCGATGTCGATCTGGCCGCACGCGATGTCGTACGCGCGGCCGTCGAGCGACGTCGAGCGCGTGAGCCCGGTGATCGCGTGCTTCGACGCCGTGTACGCGGCGGAGAGCGGCCGCGGCACGTACGCCGAGAGCGAGCCGTTGTTGATGATCCGTCCGCCGCGCGGCGACTGCCGCTTCATCAGCCGGAACGCCTCGCGCGTACAGAGGAACGATCCGGTGAGGTTCGTGTCGATCACCGCGCGCCAGCGCTCGAGCTCGAGCTCCTCGAGCGGCGTCGGCGGCGCGCCGACGCCCGCGTTGTTGAAGAGCACGTCGAGGCGGCCGAACCGCGCGTCGATCTCCGCGAAGACGGACGCGACCGACTCCTCGTCGCGCACGTCGCACACGAGCGCGACCGCGCCGGCCTCCGCGGCAACCGCCGCGAGCGGCTCCGCGCGCCGGCCCGTGACGACGACCGTGAACCCGGCGCCGGCGAGCGCGACCGCGGACGCGCGGCCGATCCCGCTCCCGCCGCCGGTGACGAGCGCGATGCCGCTCACGACAGCTCGTCCTCGACGTGGACACGGACGATCTCGTCGAAGTCCGCGTCGGCACGGAACCCGAGCGCGTCCGCGCGCCGCGTGTCGAAGCGCCCGGGCCAGCCGGCGACGATCCGCGCGATCGTCTCGTCCGGCTCGCGGCGGATGTGCGCGACCGCGCCGTCGCCGCCGACGCGGCGCAGCGACTCGATCTGGCCCGCGACCGTCTCCGACACCCCCGGCATCGTGACGGATCGCCGGTCGCCGAGCGCCGCTCCGTCGAGCGACGCCGCGTGCGCGAGGAAGCCGACGGCCGCGCGCGGCGACGCGAACCAGTGGCGCACGTCGTCGGAGACGGGGAGCACCGCGTCCTCGCCGTTCAGCGGCTCGCGGATGATGCTCGAGAAGAACCCCGACGCCGCGCGGTTCGGCGCGCCCGGGCGGACGCAGATCGTCGGCAGCCGAAGCGCGATGCCGTCGAGAAACCCGCGCCGCGTGTAGTCCGCGAGCAGGAGCTCCGACATCGCCTTCGCCGTCCCGTAGCTCGTGAGCGGCGTCGTGTGGAACTCGTCCCCGATCGCGTCCGGGAACGGCGCGCCGAAGACCGCGATCGTCGACGCGAGGACGACGCGCGGGCGGTAGCCGCCGCCGACCGCGCGGATCGCCTCGAAGAGCGCGCGCGTCCCGTCGAGGTTGACGCGGTAGCCCTTGTCGAAGTCCGCCTCGGACTCGCCGGAGAGGACGGCCGCGAGGTGGAAGATCGTGTCCGGCCGCGTCGCGACGAGCCGCTCCGCGACGCCGGGCTCCGTGACGTCCGCGACGACCGGCGCACCCGCGACGTCGGCGAGCTCGAGCTCGTCCGCGGTCCCGTCGCGCTCGAGCCGCTCCGCGAGCTTGCGGCCGAGCATCCCGGCCGCGCCGAGGACGAGGACGCGCACCGGCGCGGGCTAGCCCGCGGGCCCGGTCGGGCCGTCCGGCTCGCCGTTCTCCTCGTCGCGCTCGCGGAGGAAGCGCGTCAGCTCCGCCGCGAGCGACTCGCCCGACGGCAGCTCATCCGCCTCCTCGATCAGGTCGACGCGCCGCTCGAGCTCCTCGACGTACGCCGCGGTCTCGGCGTCGGCGGACACGGCCTCGCTGACCTGCTCGCTGTACTCGGTCGCCGCCTGCTCGAGCTCCGCCACGTCGACGTCGACGCCGAGCAGCTCGCCGAAGCGCGTGCAGAGCGCGAGCGCGGCACGCGGGCTCGGCGCGAGCGAGACGTAGTGCGGCACCGCGGCCCAGAGGCTGACGGACGGGATCCCCGCCTCGCGGCACGCGTCGAGCACGATCCCGACGATCCCGGTCGGCCCCTCGTAGCGCGACGGCTCGAGGCCGAGCTCGGCGACGAGCTTCGGGTCGCTCCCGGCGGCGGTCACCGGCGCCGGCCGCGTGTGCGGGACGTCGGCGAGCAGCGAGCCGAGCGTCACGACCATCTCGATGCCGAGATCCTGCGCGAGCCCGACGATGAGGTTCCCGAACGTCCGCCAGCGGAGGTTCGGCTCGATCCCGAGCATGATCACGACGTCGCGGTCGGAGCCGGGGATCGGCGCGTGGAAGAACGCGTTGTCGGGCCACTCGATCTTCCGCGTCAGCCCGTCGACGAGCGAGACGTGCGGCCGCGCCGCCTGGAAGTCGAAGAACTGCTCCGCGTCGATCGCCGCGAACCGCTGCGCGGCCCACTGCTTCGCGAGGTAGCCGCCGGCGAGCGAGGCGCCCTGGCCGCCGTCGTTCCAGCCGCGGAACGCCGCGACGAGCACCGGCCGGTGCAGCGCGGGCCGGGAGGACATGGTCAGCTCCGACATGAGCTGAGTCTAGTTGCGTCTCCTGTGAGCGAGCGGGCGCCACAGCCGGGCCGTCAGCCCGACCGTCCATGCGAAAAGGCACGCGGCGAGCGCGACGTGGATCAGCACGACGTACCACGAGACGGTGCCGTACGTCCGGTACTGGAGCTCGCCGATCGCCATCTGGACGGCGAGGATCGCAACGAGGCCGGCGCAGCCGCGGACGAGCCACGGGTAGCGGTCGCGGTGCCGCCACGCCCAGATCGCGAGGACGCCGAACACGATCCCGAAGACGGCGACCGCGCGCACGTGGACCGCGACCGCGGGCTGGAAGTGGCCGATCCGTCGCACCATCGACTGGCCGCTCGAGCCGGGGAACTTCCCCGCCGCCGTCGCGAGCGTCCCCGAGACGACGAGCGCGCCGACCGCGACGAGCGTGACCGCGCCGAGCCAGCGCGCGACCGACGGCAGCGGCCCGTCACCGCCGCGCACGAGCCGCGACGCGCCGAGGAGCACGAGCACGCCGGCCCCGAGCACGACGAGCGAGAGCAGCAGGTGCGTGATCACGAGCCCCGGGTTCAGGTGGTAGTAGACGGTGATCGCGCCGAGCGGCGCCTGCGCGAGCGTCCCGGCGAAGACGAGCCACGCGAGGATCTTCACGCCGCGGCCGAGCCCCGTCGTCCGCAGCGCGCCGACGGCGAGCGCGAGCGTCGCGACGACGGTGAAGAACGCGACGACGCGGTTCGAGAACTCGACGTCGGAGTGGAAGCCGCGCGCCGGGAACGGGTCGCCGGGCTGGCAGCCGGGCCAGTGCTCGCAGCCGAGCCCGGAGCCGGTGAGCCGAACCGTCGCGCCCGTGGCGACGATCAGGACGAGCATCGTCGTCGCGGCGACGGCCAGCCGCCGGAAGGCGACCGGCGAGAGGACGAGCGCGCGGCGCCGCGGCAGCGCCTGCGAGACCGGCTCGGCGGACACGCTCCGAGTCTAGACTCCGTCTGGTAATCTGACGTTGACGTAAGAATGAATTTCCTCCGGTCACGCAGACACAGCGAGCACTACAAGTGGTGGGTGCTCTCGTGCACGTCGCTCGGGATGCTCCTCGCGACGGTGAACTCGGGGACGCTGATCATCGCGCTCCCGGACCTCGAGCGGAGCCTCGGCACGACGCTCCTCCAGCTCGTCTGGGTGATCCTCGTCTACATGATCGTCTCGACCGTGCTCGTGCTGACCGCGGGCCGGCTCTCCGATCTCTTCGGCCGGAAGAACGCATACGTGCTCGGCTTCGTCGCGTTCTCGCTCGCGTCGCTCGGCGCCGGCTTCGCCGGCAGCGGCACGCAGCTGATCCTCTGGCGCGTGCTCCAGGGCGTCGGCGCGGCGTTCCTCTTCGCGAACGCCGCGGCGCTCGTCACGGACGCGTTCCCGAAGGACCAGCTCGGGCTCGCGATGGGGACGAACACGATGGTCGCCGCGGTCGGGCTCGTGATCGGACCGGTGCTCGGCGGCGCGCTCGTCGCGATCGCGTGGCCCTGGGTCTTCTGGTTCAACGTCCCGCTCGGGCTCGTCGGCGCCGGCTGGGCGATGCTCGTGCTGCACGAGATGTCCGGCCGCGACGACGAGGGCGGGCTCGACCTGTTCGGGACGGCGCTCTACGTGGTCGGGCTGAGCGGGCTCGTGCTCGCGATCTCGAAGGGCGGCCTCTCGGGCTGGAACAACACGATCGTGATCGGCGGGTTCGCCGCCGCGCTCGTCACGCTGCCGCTCTTCGTCGTGATCGAGAAGCACGGCCGCTCGCCGATGCTCGACCTCTCGCTCTTCGAGAACCGCCTCTTCACCGCCGCGTCCGCCGCCGCGTTCATCAACGGCCTCACGCGGTTCTCGCTGATGTTCCTCTTCGTCTTCTACTTCCAGGGCCCGCTCGGCCTCTCGCCGATCATGGCCGGCCTCGGGCTCGCGCCGATGGCGATCGGGATGCTCGTCTCGTCGCCGCTCGCGGGCTACGCCGCCGACAAGCACGGCTCGCGCGGCCTCGCCGCGTCCGGGATGGTGCTCGGCGCCGTCGCGCTCGCGGGCATGACGACGCTCGGCGCCGACACGAGCTACTGGTGGAGCGCGCTCTGGCTCGCGATCGCCGGCGTCGGCTCCGGCCTCTTCAACAGCCCGAACACCGCGGCGATGATGGGCGTCGTCCCCGTGCACCGGCGCGGGATCGCTGCAGGTGCGCGGATGATGCTGCAGAACACGGGCGCGGTGCTCTCGATCGCGTTCGTGATGGCCGTCGTCACCGCGGCGGTGCCGAAGCCGGTGCTCTTCAAGATCTTCTCCGGCCTCGCGTCCGGCCTCTCCGTCCAGCAGCTCGACCCGTTCATCTCGAACATGCACATGGCGCTCTGGGTGCTCGCCGGCGTCTCGCTGCTCGGCGCGGTCGTCTCGCTGATGCGGCCGTCCGAGGCGCGGACGCACGTCGGCGCGCCCGTGGAGGAGGCCGCGTGAGCGCCGCTGCCACCGAGCGCGCGCTCCGGATCGGCGAGGTCGCCGAGCGCACCGGCCTGACGCCGCGGACGATCCGCTACTACGAGGAGATCGGCCTGCTCCCGTCCGCCGAGCGGCGGAAGGGCGAGCACCGTCTCTACGACGAGACCGACGTCGAGCGCCTGCAGGAGCTGAAGCGGCTGCGCGACCTGCTCAACCTCTCCCTCGACGAGCTGAAGCAGCTCGTGGAGGCGGAGGCGGCGCGCGCCGCGATCCGCAAGCAGTACCGCGCCACCGACGACGAGGCGGAGCGGTCGAAGCTGCTCGACGAGGCGCTCCCGCACGTCGAGACGCAGCTCGAGCTCGTCCGTCGCCGCAAGGGGGAGCTCGCCCGCCTCGAGACGGAGCTCGTCGCGAAGCGCAAGCGGATCCTCGAGCGGCGCCGCGCGCTCAGCTGACGGCGACGCCCGCGCCGTCCTCGACCGCGCCGACGCGGCGCAGGAAGAGGTCGAGCGCGCGGAACTCGGCCTCGAGCGAGAAGCCCTTGTCGGCCGGGAGCGAGACGAGCAGCCCGCCGGCGGTCTGCGCGTCGTAGCCGAGCGCGAGCACCTCCTCCGGGACGCCGTCCGCCTCGACCGGCGCGAACTCGCGGTTCCGCGGGTCGCCGCCCGTCCGGACGCCGCGGCGGGCGATCTCGAGCGCGTCGCCGAGCGGCGGCAGGGATGCGGCGTCGAGCCGGATCCGCACGCCGCTCCGGTCCGCCATCTCGTGCGCGTGCCCGAAGAGGCCGAAGCCCGTCACGTCGGTGACCGCGTTCGGCTCGAACGGGCGGAGGACGTCCGCCGCGTCGCGGTTCAGCGTGCTCATCCACGCGACCGCCTCGTCGACGTCGCCCTTCCCCGCGAGCACGAGCCCCGTCCCGAGCGGCTTCGTGAGGAAGAGCGCGTCGCCGGGCCGCGCGCCCGCCTTCGGCCAGATCGCGTCCGGGTGCACCGTGCCGACGACCGCGAGCCCGTACTTCGGCTCGGCGTCGCGGATCGTGTGGCCGCCGGCGAGGATCGCGCCCGCCGCGCGCACCTGCTCGTCCGCGGCGGCGAAGACGGTCGCGAGCACGTCCGTCGGCAGCTCCTCGGGGAAGGCGGCGATCGAGAGCGCGAGCAGCGGCGAGCCGCCCATCGCGAAGACGTCGTTCAGCGCGTTCGTCGCGGCGATGCACCCGAAGGCGGCGGGGTCGTCGACGAGCGGCGGGAAGAAGTCGAGCGTGAAGACGAGCGCGCGGTCGTCGTCGAGCCGGTAGACCGCCGCGTCGTCCGCCGGGTCGAGGCCGACGAGGAGGTTCTCGGCGTCGACCGGGACGAAGCCGCGGAGCAGCTCGTCGAGACGGGCCGCCGAGTACTTCGCGGCGCACCCGCCGCCGGCGGTCAGACCGGTGAGCGTCGCCTCCTCCACGCGGCCACTGTAGTTCGCCGGACCATGCGAAGGCGGCGGCCGTAGCCGCCGCCTTCTGGGGAGAGGAGGGCCGTGACGGCACCCTCGGCGCCTGATTCGCGCTCGGGGGCGATTGACCTCCGTCCTCGCTCCTCCGTCGCCCCGGTGGGCGGCAGCGGAAACCGCGCCGGCCGCGCCCGGCAAGGCGCGGCGGTGCGAAGTCATTCCTGCCTAGACGCCGGTGTTGCCGCCGGTGCTGATGCCGTGGACGCCCGAGAAGCAGAACGCCAACGCGTACGCGAACAGCGAAGCGACGAGCAGCAGATAGATGAACCTCGCCTTGGTCACCGTCGTCACCTCCTTCCCTGACTAGAACCTGAAGTCCTGGAGTGTTTCTGCCGCAGACCTGAAGAGCTGTGCAGCGAGCCGGTCGTCGCCGCGCTTCGTCGCGAGGTCGCCCTTCGCGACCCACACGGCGGCGCGATGGCTGGCCGAGCCGACCTGGTCGAAGCTCGCCTCGGCATCGCGGAACACCGTCTCGGCCTCGTCGAGCCGGCCCTGCTCGAGGAGCGACCGGCCGAGGACGAGCTGCGTGTTGCCGATCTCGTCGAGGAAGTCCTCGTGGCCGGCGAGCAGCTTCAGCGCGTGGCGCGCCTGCTCCTCGGCCTGCTCGACGTTCCCGGTGCGGAGATGCACCTGCGCCAGCGACGAGATCGCCTGCGCGGCGTCCTCCTCGCGCCCGGTCTCGAGCGCGATCCCGAACGCCTCCTTCAGCAGGCCGACCGCCTCGTCGGTCTTGCCGAGGAGGAAGTTGAGGGCGCCGAGGTTGTTCGTGAGCTTGCCGATGGCGATGCGGTCGGAGAGCTGCTCGAACGACGCGCGCGCATTTTCGGCGTACGTCCGCGCGAGCACCCAGTGGCCCTCGCGCTCGGCGACGAGCGACGCCTGGAAATACGCGGCGCCGATCGTCCTCGGGTCGTTCGCGTCCTGCGCGAGCTCGAGCGCACGCTCGATGTCCTCGCGGGCGGCCTCGAAGTCGCGCTGGCGCTGCCAGCAGCGCGAGCGCCACGAGAGGATGTTCGACCGAAGCCTGTCCGACGGCATCCCGGCGCGCTCGGCGAGGGCGAGTGCCTCGTTGAAGAGCGCGATCGCCGACTGGTTCGAGTTCAGCTGGTGCCGGCAGACGCCGACGAGGTAGAGGACGTCCGCGCGCTCGACGTCCGAGAAGCCGTCACCCTCGGAGAGCGCCCGGGCCTCGTTCAGGATCTCGAATGCGGCGCGGGGCTTGCCGAGGCGGATGTGGGAGCGGCCGGCGCCGACGAGCGCGCGGAGCTGGAGCTCCGGCAGCCCGGTCGCCTTCGCCGACGGAACGAGCAGCTCGTACTCGGCGTACGCCTCCTCGTCGCGGTCGGCCTCGAGCAGCGCCTCGGCGCGCGCCAGTGCGCTCTCGAGCCGTCCGCGCTCGTCGGTCGCGACACCGTTCGCGAGGAAACCGGGGTCGACCCCGAGCCGGGCGGCGAGCCATTCGACCGTCTCGCGCGTCGGGCGGGTCTTGCCCCGCTCGATCTGGGAGACGTACTCCTTCGAGAACCGCTCGCCCGCGAGCTCGCTCTGGGTGAGCCCAGCGCCGACGCGCAGCTGGCGCAGGCGCTCGCCGAGGCGGATCCCACCCGGTGTGCCGGCGGGGCGACTCGTGCGGATTGCGGCGTCTCTCGTGGTCATAGCGGCGTGGTTCTGCAGTGAACCTTACGCTTCACCAAACCGCAAGCCGGGAACCCCTTCCATCCCCCTAAAAGGGCATGTTCATCGGGAAAACGAGTCAACCACGCCTATCCGGAAATCACTTGACCGGGGCACTTGACGGTCCCTCCGGCCGCTCCTATAGTGGGGTCACCTTGCAACCAGGCCGGACGCCAGGCTCGGGTTTGCAGGGGGGTGCGCCGGGACTCCCGGCGGGGCGAGGAGACACGACTGGGCCGCAGAGTCGGGTTTCCATAACCGTCAGGAGGGCGCACCTCTCGAGAAGGGTCCCCGGAGCCGCAGCCGGGGGCCCTTCTCCTTTTCAGCACGGGTGAACCCGTGGTTCCCCCGTGGGCCCCCTCCTTCGGCTCGCGTGGCGATTCGCGCGTGCGCTACGGCGAGAGCGCGGTCTCGCCTTCGCGCCCGGGCCGCAATGCACCAAGGAGTGATGCGAGCAAGAGGACTCCCCCGCTGCGGGGTACCCGCGGCCGAGGCCGGAGGCTAGCGCCGCCTTACACGGCCCCGAGCCACTCGAGGCGGGCGGCGCGGATCGCCGCGACCTCGGTCTCGTCGAGGAGGCCGATGCGCCGTCCGACCATCCCGAGGACGCCGCCGGCGAGGAACGTCCACGCCTCGGCGTCCGCGTCGCGGCCCGCGTTGAGCGTGCCCTCGGCCTGGCCGCGACGGATCACGCCGGCCGTGAAGTCGTGCACCTCGCGCATGTGGCTGCGGAGGTGCTTCCGGAGCTCCGAGTCCTCGGCCGCCTCGCTCAGCGCCTGGACCCAGAGCTCGGCGAGCTGGAACTTGCACTCGTGGACCGAGACGTGACCCCGGGTCATCGCGACCATCGCCGACCCGATGTCCGGCGCGTCCGCGATCGCCTCCTCCCACTTCGCCTTCGCCTGCGACCAGACGTGGTCGAGGGCGGCGAGGTAGAGGTCGCGCTTCGACACGAAGTGCCGGTAGAGGATCGGCTCCGAGACGCCCGCGGCGCGGGCGATCTCGGCGGTCGTCGTGCCGCGGTAGCTCCCCGTCGTGAAGGCGCGGATCGCGGCCTCGACGATCACGCGGCGGCGCTCGACCGCCGGCATGCGGGTCGCAGTCGCGCTCACGCCGCGACCTCGGCGAACGTGGCGGCGTCCTGCGCCGCCTGCGGCTGCTTCGCCGTCCGCACGAGCACGATCGAGACGACCGCCGCCGCGAACGTGATCCCGGCCGCGACGAGCAGCGCCGCGTGGAGGCCGTTCACGAACTGCTGCGGCGCCTCGGGCGAGGTCGGAGCGACGCTCACGTACGACGCGAGGATCGCCCCCATCAGCGCGATCCCGAGCGAGCCGCCGAGCTGGCGGAAGCTGTTCAGCACGCCGGAGCCGACGCCCGCCTTGTCGACCGGCACCGAGTGCATCGCGGCGGCCGTCATCGGCGACATCGTCAGCGCCATCCCGACGCCGCCGAGCAGCATTGCCGGCAGGAGTGTCCAGAAGGTCGAGTCGAGCCCGACCCGCTGGTAGAGCAGCAGCGAGATCCCGACGAGCGTCATCCCGGCGCCCATCAGCCAGCGCGAGCCGATCCGGTCGGACGCCTTCCCGGCGAGCGGGGCGACGAGGATGATCAGGATCGTCATCGGCAGGAAGCTCGCGCCCGCCTGCGTCGGCGTCCAGCCGAGGATGTTCTGGACGTAGAGCGAGACGAAGAAGAAGACGCCGAACATGCCGAGCGAGACGAGCAGCGCGACGATGTTCGCGCCGGTGAACGCGCCGATCTTGAACAGCGAGAGGTCGAGCATCGGCAGCCGCTGGAAGTGCTCGAGCAGCACGAACGCGACGAGCAGGACGGCCGCGGCGGCGAACAGGCCGAGGATCTCGGGCGACGTCCAGCCGTGCTTGTTCCCCTCGATCAGCGCGTAGGTCAGCGCGAAGAGGCCGGCGCCCGAGGTGACGAGCCCCGGCAGGTCGATGCTCTGCTCGTGCGAGGTGTCCTTC
>DATJOZ010000059.1:0-24072 GCA_035506655.1 Gaiellaceae bacterium | reverse complement strand
GCTGAAGCAGCTCGCCGGCAATTCGGGCTATCCGTTCCTGCTGCTGCAGGCCGTCTGGGAGGTGAACGAGCTGCAGAAGCGCCGCGTGGTCTCGAAGCTGCAGCGCCACCTCGGGACGCTGCGCGGGAAGACGGTCGCGCTGCTCGGGCTCGCGTTCAAGCCGAGCACCGACGACATGCGCGAGGCGCCGAGCCGCGTGATCGCGTACCGGCTGCTCGCCGAGGGTGCCGACGTGCGCGGGTGGGATCCCGTCGCCCGGCCCGACGACCTCGCCGGCGTGGAGCTGTGCGACTCGGTGCTCGACGCGGTCCGCGACGCGGACGCCGCGGTGATCGTGACCGAATGGCCGGAGCTGAGGTCGCTCGCGTCGCCCGAGGTGCGCGAGGCGATGGCGCGCCCGCTCATCGTCGACGGCCGCAACCTCCTCGACCCGGTGCAGGTGCGCGAGGCGGGCTTCGAGTACGAGGGGATCGGCCGCCCGAACCATGTCTCGGAGCTCCAGCCCTGATGGAGGCGCTCGTCCTCGCCGGCGGCAAGGCGGAGCGGCTGGGGGATGCGGCGCAGGGGCACCCGAAGCCGCTCGTCCCGGTCGCCGGGTATCCGCTCGCCGAGTACACGGTCGCGCGGCTCGTCGACGCCGGCGTGACACGCGTGCTCGTCGCGTGCCGCGCGGGACAGGAGGAGGTCTTCCACAACGCGCTCGCCGGGCTCGGTGCGGAGATCGTCCCGGTGGGCGAGCCCGAGCCGCTCGGGCGCGGCGGCGGCCTCCGGCTCGCCGCGTCGCGGCGGGAGGAGCGCGGGACCGTGCTCGCGCTGAACGGCGACGAGCTGCTCGACGTCGACTTCCGCGCCCTGCTCGCGGAGCACGAGCGGTCCGGGGCGGCCGCGACGATCGTCGTCTCGCAGGTGCACTCGCCGTTCGGCGTCGTCGACCTCGCCGACGACGGGACGGTGACCGGGTTCCGCGAGGCGCCGAAGCTGCCGCACTGGGTGAACTCCGGCGTCTACGCGCTCGGCGACGAGGCGCTGGCGCGGCTGCCGGAGCGCGGCGACCACGAGCAGAGCACGTTCCCGGAGCTCGCCGCGGAGGGGAAGCTCCGCGGCTTCCGCCACGAGGGCGTGTGGCTGACGGTGAACACGCCGAAGGACCTGCGGAAGGCGGAGGAGTTCATGCACGAGCACCCGGAGTGGCGGCCGCGGCGGAGGCTCGCATGAGCGCGCACGAAAAGTGGGCGGTCGAGTCGCGGCTCGTCGAGAAGCCGTGGGGCTGGGAGCTGATCTGGGCGCACACGGACACGTACGTCGGCAAGGTGCTGTTCGTGCGCGCCGGCGAGTCGCTCAGCCTCCAGTACCACGAGCGAAAGGACGAGAGCTGGTACGTCCAGAGCGGGCTCGCCCGGCTCGAGCTCGGCGAGAAGGGAGAGGAGCTCGCTGCCGACTCGATCGCCGCCGGCGCCTGCTTCCACTTCGCGCCCGGCACCGTGCACCGGGTCACGGCCGTCGAGGACACGACGATCATCGAGGTCTCGACGCCGGAGCTCGACGACGTCGTGCGCCTCGAGGACGCCTACGGCCGCGAGGGGACCTCGGCGCCCTGAGCGACCGGCTGCGACGGCAGTACGCGACCGACGAGAACCTGCGGGCGCGGATCGCGCTGCACGCGCGTTTCTCGACGAACCCGCACTGGACGGAGTGGCTGTTCGAGCGCGAGGCGCCGCCGCGCGGCGCGCGCGTGCTCGACGTCGGCTGCGGCTCGGCGCTGCTCTGGAAGGTCAACCGAGAGCGCATCGATCCGTCGTGGTCGCTCACGCTCGTCGACCTGTCGCCGGGAATGGTCGAGGCGGCCCGGGCCGTCCTCGGGGACGGTGCCGACTACGTGGTCGCGGACGCGCAGGCATTGCCGTTCACGGACGAGTCGTTCGACGTCGTCATCGCGAACCACATGCTCTACCACGTGCCCGACCGTCCTCGGGCGTTCGCCGAGATCCGGCGGGTCCTCGTCCCCGGCGGCGTCCTCCACGCCGCGACGAACGGGCGCGACTTCATGCGGGAGCTCGTCGAGCTCGTCGGGCCCCGCTGGCGGTTCGCCCGGCACATGGAGGCGTTCGGGCTCGAGACAGGCCCGCCGCAGCTCGAGCCGTTCTTCGACGACGTCCGCGTCGAGCGGTTCGAGAACGAGCTGCGCGTGACGGAGGCCGAGCCGGCGCTCGCGTACGTCCGCTCGAGCGAGTCGTTCACGGGCGCCGACCTCGAGGACGTCCGGGCGGCGATCGAGGCCGCGATCGCACGCGACGGCGCCTTCCGGATCACGTCCAGGCCGGGCCTGGTCAGCTGCCGCAGACCTTGACACATGTCTGATAAGGTCGCGGTATGGAGGGGCTGAAGGTCGGCGAGGCGGCTGCGCGGACGGCGTGGTCGCCGCGGATGCTGCGCTATCTCGAGCGGCTCGGCCTCGTCGTCCCCTCCCGCACCGGCGCGGGCTACCGGCTCTACGGGCTGCGCGAGCTGAACCAGCTCCGCTTGCTCCGCGAGCTGCGGACCCGGTTCGGCGTCGAGATCTCCGACCTCGTCTTCGCCGCACGGCTCCGGCGCGAGCCCGAGCTGCGCCGGGCCGTCGACGGCTGGCTCGCCGGCGCCGACGACCTGGCCCCCCGGGTCGCCTTGCGCGACCCGGTCTTCCGCCCGGGCGACGGCGGCTTGGCCGCCGTCGTTTCCAGCCACCTCGAGTGGGAACAGCGAAAGCACGAGCGGCTGCTGGCCGCATAGCGAAAGGACACGATGGCAGCGACGACGCGCTACGACGTGAAGGACCTCGCCCTCGCCGGCGAGGGCAAGCGACGGATCGAGTGGGCCGACCGGCAGATGCCGGTGCTCGCCGCGATCCGCGAGCGGTTCGAGCGGGATCAGCCGCTCGCCGGCTACCGCATCTCCGCGTGCCTGCACGTGACGACGGAGACGGCGAACCTGATGCGGACGCTGAAGGCGGGCGGCGCGGACGTCGTGCTGTGCGCGTCGAATCCGCTCTCGACCCAGGACGACGTCGCGGCCGCGCTCGTCGAGGAGTACGACATCTCCGTCTTCGCGATCAAGGGCGAGGATCACGACACCTACTACTCGCACATCGAGGCGGCGGTCGACCACAAGCCGCACCTGACGATGGACGACGGCGCCGACGTGATCGGCGTGCTGCATTCCGCCCGGCGCGAGCAGCTCGGCGACATCATCGCCGGTACCGAGGAGACGACGACCGGCGTCATCCGGCTGAAGGCGCTCGAGGCCGAGGGCAAGCTCGGCTTCCCGATCATCGCCGTGAACGAGGCGCAGACGAAGCACCTGTTCGACAACCGCTACGGCACCGGCCAGTCGACGGTCGACGGAATCATCCGCGCAACGAACGTCCTCCTCGCCGGCAAGAAGTTCGTCGTCGCCGGCTACGGCTGGGTCGGGCGCGGCGTCGCCTCGCGCGCACGCGGGATGGGCGCGCACGTGATCGTCACCGAGGTCGACTCGCTGCGGGCGCTCGAGGCGGTGATGGACGGGTTCGAGGTGCTGCCGATGGAGAAGGCCGCCGCGATCGGCGACCTGTTCTGCACCGCGACCGGCGACAAGCACGTGATCGCGCGCGAGCACATGGAGCTGATGCAGGACGGGGCGATCCTGTGCAATACGGGCCACTTCAACGTCGAGATCGACATCCCGGCGCTGCGCGACCTCGCGGCGGAGACGCGGATGGCGCGCGAGTTCGTCGAGGAGTTCACGCTCGCCGACGGGCGGAGGCTGTATCTCATCGCCGACGGCCGTCTCGTCAACCTCGCCGCCGCCGAGGGACATCCGGCGCTGGTGATGGACATGTCCTTCGCCAACCAGGCGCTCGGGGTCGAGTACGCCGTCCAGCACGCGGGCGAGCTCGACCGGAAGGTCTACCCGGTGCCGGCGGAGATCGACAAGGAGATCGCCCGCCTGAAGCTCGAGACGATGGGCGTCGACATCGACCGGCTCACGGAGGAGCAGGCGAAGTACCTCGCCTCATGGGACGAGGGCACCTGAGCCTCGCCCGGAACCGTCACGGTCGGCCACGTCCCGGGGTCAGACCCCGGGACAGTGTCCGTTTCGGCCGGTGTGCGTGGGGTCAGACCTCCGGACACCTCCGCAACGGACGATGAGCCCGCTCGAACCGGAACGCATCGTCCGGCTCGACGAGTCGATCCCCGCGGTCGTGCTCCTCGACCAGCGGCGGCTCCCGGACGACGAGGTGGACGTCGAATGCGCGTCGGCGGCCGAGGTCGCCGACGCGATTCGCACGATGGTCGTCCGCGGCGCACCGGCGATCGGCGTCGCCGCGGGCTACGGGCTCGCGCTCGCGGCGCTTCGCGGCGACGACGTCGACGAGGCGGAGCGCGTCCTCGCCGCGTCGCGGCCGACGGCGGTGAACCTCGCGTGGGCGCTCGCGGAGCTCCGCGACGACCCGACGCCGGAGCGGGCGCGGGCGCTCCACGCGGGGGAGGTCGAGCGCTGCCGCGTCATGGCGGCGCACGCGGCGGAGCTCTTCGAGCCGGGCACGCGTGCGCTGACGCACTGCAACGCGGGCGGGCTCGCGACGGGCGGCTACGGCTCCGCGGTCGGCGCGCTCCGGGCGGCGTGGGAGCGCGGGCTGCTCGAGCGCGTGCTCGTCGACGAGACGCGGCCGCTGCTGCAGGGCGCGAGGCTCACCGCGTGGGAGCTGGAGGCCGCCGGCATCCCGCACGCGGTCATCGCCGACTCGGCCGCCGGCTCGCTCATGGCCGCGGGGGAGGTCGACGTCGTCGTCACCGGCGCCGACCGCATCGCCGCGAACGGCGACACCGCGAACAAGATCGGGACATACTCCCTCGCGGTGCTCGCCGCGCATCACGGGATCCCGCTCGTCGTCGTCGCGCCGACGTCGACGGTCGATCCGGGAACGCCGACCGGCGCCGGCATCCCGATCGAGGAGCGCGACCCGGCCGAGGTCACGGCGCGCTTCCCGGCGCGCAATCCGGCCTTCGACGTGACGCCCGCCGCATTGATCGCCGCGATCGTCACGGAGCGCGGGATCCACCGCGCGCCGTACGCCGAATCGCTGGCCGCATGAAGGCGATCGTCCTCGCCGCCGGCTACGCGACGCGCCTGTACCCGCTGACGGAGACGATCGCGAAGCCGCTGCTCCCGGTCGGCGGCCGGCCGATGCTCGACCACCTGCTCGACCGGATCCGCGAGGTCGGCGAGATCGACGCGGTGCACGTCGTCACGAATGCGAAGTTCGCCGCCGCCTTCGCGGCATGGGGCGTTGCACAGCCGGACGTCGTGGTCCACGACGACGGCACGACGACCGAGGACGACCGGCTCGGCGCGATCGGCGACGTCGCGTTCGTGATCGACACCGCCGGCCTCGACGGCGAGGAGCTCCTCGTCGTCGCCGGCGACAATCTCTTCGACTTCTCGCTCGCGGACTACGTGTCGTGGTGGCGGACGAAGGGCGAGGCGAGCGCCGTCGCGCTCTACGACGTCGGCGATCCCGAGCTCGCGAAGCGGTACGGTGTCGTCGCGCTCGGTGCCGACGAGCGGATCGAGTCCTTCGAGGAGAAGCCGGCCGAGCCGCGCTCGACGCTCGCCGCGACCGCGACGTACCTCTACCACCGCGCGCACGTCCCGCTCGTCCGGCGCTATCTCGACGAGGGGAGCTCGCCGGACCAGCCGGGCCGGTTCATCGCGTGGCTCGCCGGGCGGGAGCCGGTCTACGGCTACCGCTTCGCCGGCGACTGGCGCGACATCGGCGACGAGGCGCAGCTGCTCGAGGCCGACAACCGCCTCCGTGAGCTGAGCGGGCTCCCGGCGCGCGACGCGTACGCGCTCGACTAGATTGCCCCGGATGTCCGGGGTCACGTCGAGCGCGGAAGACGTCCGCTGGAACCTGTCCGAGCTCGCCGCGAATGCGGACGACGTGCGCACCGAGTGGACGGAGCTCGTCGAGCGGACGACGGCGTTCGCCGGGCGGTACCGCGGCCGCATCGCCGAGCTCGACGCAGCCGGCCTTCGCGGGCTGCTCGACGAGGCGGACGTGCTCGCGCAGGACGCGTCGCGGCTCGGCGTCTACGGCAGCTCGCGCGTGAACATGGATGCGGCGGACGTCGAGGCGAACGACCTCGCGACGTTCGCGCGCGACCGCGCGTCCGAGGTCGAGAACGAGCTCGTGTTCGTCGACCTCGAGTGGATCGCGCTCGACGACGGGCCGGCCGACGCGCTCCTCGCGTCGCCGGAGCTCGCCGGCTACGCGCACAAGCTCCGCGTGCTCCGCGAGGAGAAGCCGTACGTCCTGACCGAGCCGGAGGAGCAGGCGCTGAACGCGCGCCGCCCCGCGGTGTCGGCGTGGAGCGCGCTCCACGACCGCCAGGTCGCGACGCTCGAGATCCCGTTCGACGCGGGCGAGGGGGAGACGCCGCACTCGGTGAACGTCCTCCTCTCGTACATGTACTCGCCGAACCGCGACCTGCGCCGCGCCGGGCTCGAGGCGCTCTACACCGGGCTCGAGCCGCGGGCCGAGGTGCTCGCGTCGTGCTACGACGCGCTCGTCGGCGACCGGCTCGCGCTGGATCGCGTACGCGGCTTCGCCGACCCCATGGAGCCGACGAACATGCTGAACGAGCTCGACGCGGAGACGGTCGAGGCGATGCTCGCGGCGACGGCGGAGAGCTACGGGATCGGCCGCCGCTGGTTCACCGCGAAGGCCGGGCTGCTCGGCCTCGACCGGCTCGAGCTCTGGGACCAGTACGCGCCGGTCGGGGAGGGGCGCGAGTTCCCGTGGGGCGAGGCCGCGGAGATCGTGGACGCGTCGTTCGCGCGCTTCTCGCCGCGGCTGGCCGAGATCTTCCGCGCGTGCGTCGACGCCGGGCACGTCGATGCGGCGCCGCGCGCCGGGAAGGCGAGCGGCGCGTACTGCACGACCGTCTCGAAGTCCGTGCTGCCGTTCGTCCTCATGAACTACACCGGCCGCTTCCGCGACGTCGTCACGCTCGCGCACGAGTTCGGCCACGCGACGCACGGCGCGCTCGCGCTCGAGCGGCAGACGTACCGCTCGCACCGCACCGGGATCGCGATGGCGGAGGTCCCGTCGACGTTCGCGCAGCTGATCGCGGACGACTATCTCGTCGAGCTCGAGCCGGACGAGGCGACGCGCCGCGCGCTCGTCGTCGACCGGCTGGAGCAGGCGATGGCGGCGATCTTCCGCCAGGTCGTGCTCGCGCGGTTCGAGCGGCGCGCGTACGCGCTGCGCGCCGAGGGCCGGACGCTGACGCCGGAGCGGCTCTCCGAGATCTGGATCGAGGAGAACGCCGCGTACTACGGCGACGCGGTCGCGCTGCCGGACGGCTACCGGCTCGGCTGGTCGTACATCCCGCACTTCATCCACGTGCGCTTCTACACGTACGCGTACTCGTTCGCGCACCTCGTCGCGCTGCTCCTGTACGGCCGCTACCACGAGGATCCGGACTCGTTCGTCCCGCTGTACCTCGAGTTCCTCGCGACGGGCGGCGCCGCGTCGCCGGCCGCGCTCGTCGCGCCGTTCGGGCTCGACCTGCATGCGAAGGACACGTGGCGCTCGGCGTTCGAGCAGGTCGAGCGGCTGCTCGACGAGGCCGAAGCCGCGTACGCGTAAGTCGCGACGGTCTCGTGACGCGCGCGGCGCTAGCGTCGGAGGCGTGCTCGACCTGCTCTTCCCGCGCCGCTGCCTCGTCTGCGGCGCCGGCGGAACGCACCTCTGCGCCGGCTGTCTCGCCGGGCTCCCTCGGCTCGGCCCGACGCTCTGTGCGCGTTGCGGCGCGCCGACCGCGTGGCCGGTCGCCCGCTGCCGCGAGTGCGCGGGACGGCGCATCGCCTTCGCGTCGGCCCGCGCGGCGGTGGGCTACGACGATGCCGTGCGACGCATCGTCGCGGCGTGGAAGGAGCGCGGCCTCCGCGCGCTCGCGACGGCGGCCGCCGACGTCGTCGCCGAGACGGTGCCGCGGCCGCGCGCTGCGGTCGTCACGTTCGTCCCGGCCGACGCGGGGCGCCGGCTCGAGCGTGGCCATCATCCCGCCGAGCGGCTCGCCCGCGCGCTCGCCGAGCGGTGGGAGCTGCCGGCCGAGCCGCTGCTCGAGCGCCGCGGGCACGGCCGCCGCCAGCGCGGGCTCGCGCTCGCCGAGCGGCGCCGGAACGTCGCCCGCGCCTTCCGCGGGACCGTCCGCGCGCCGTCCCGCGTGATCCTCGTCGACGACGTCTACACGACCGGGGCGACCGTCTCGGCCGCCGCCTCGGCGCTCCGGGTGGTGGGCGCGAGGACGATCGACGTGGTCACCTTCGCACGGGCGCTGCGGACCCCTGGAATGGTGGTACAACGAGGGTGAGCGTTCGACCCGAGGAGGCAGGAATGCAGCTCAACGTGAAGGGCAAGAACCTCGAGGTGAGCGATTCGATCCGGAGCTACGCCGAGCGCAAGCTGGGGAAGCTCGACAAGCAGGTGCACGACCTCACGCGCGTCGAGGTGGAGCTCACGGTCGAGCGCAACCCATCGATCGCGGAGAACCAGGTCGCCGAGGCGACCGTGTGGATGAAGGGCCACACGCTCCGCGCGCGCGAGTCGTCGACCGACATGAAGGCGTCGATCGACGAGCTCACGGACAAGCTCATGCGCCAGATCAAGGACGAGCGGCAGAAGCGCGCCGCGAAGCGGAAGGCGATCGACAAGCACGCGCTCCTCGAGGAGGCCGCCGCCGCGGAGGTCGCGGCGGGGGAGCCGGCCGAGTAGCCGAGGAGTGGGGCTCTTCCGCAAGCGCGAGCCGATCCACGTCCGACTCGCGCGGGAGGCCGGCCTCGACGCGCCGCCGGCCCGGGGGTCGGTCGAGGATCCGCGCCCGCCGACGCTCGACGTCGGCATGCACGGCCTGCAGCGCCCGCGCACGTGGGACGCGACCGTCACCGTCGAGGCGGACGGGATCGACGGCGACACCGCGACGTTCGTCGCGCTCCCGGACGGGACGCTCCTCGTCGAGCAGGGCCCGGACACCTCGCTCGAGCCGCTCGCCGCCGCCGTCGAGCAGGAGCTCCGCCCGCCGTACCGCGCGCGGGCCGCCCGCCAGAGCGACACGATGTGGGCGGTGCAGGCGCGGCGGATCGAGGTGGCGGAGATCCCGGACGGGCCGGACGGCGACTCGATCGAGCTGACGCACACGAACGACGGGACGACGTACTCGATCGACGACATGCGCTCGTTCGGCTCCCTGCCGGCGCTCGAGGAGAGGGGCGCGCGCGAGGGCGCCGAATACACGGTGCGCGCGGACCGGCTCGACGGCGACCTCTGGGAGGTCCGGGCCGCCGCCCTCTGACCGGTACCCTTCCCTCCGATGGCTCAGCAGCTCGGCTCCTTCGAGAAAGTCCTCCGGATGGGGGAGGGCCGCCGCCTCAAGCGGCTGGCCGAGCAGGCGTCGTACATCGGGACGCTCGAGCCCGAGTTCGAGCAGCTCTCCGACGCCGACCTCGCCGCGAAGACGGTCGAGTTCAAGCAGCGCTACGAGAACGGCGAGAGCCTCGACGACCTCGTCTTCGAGGCGTTCGCGGCGATCCGCGAGGCGTTCAAGCGCACGATCGGCGTCCGCCTCTTCGACGTGCAGCTGATGGGCGGCATCGTCCTCCACGAGGGCGACATCGCCGAGATGAAGACCGGCGAGGGCAAGACGTTCGTCGCGACGCAGGCGCTGTACCTCAACGGGCTCTCGGGCCGCGGCGTCCACCTCGTCACGGTCAACGACTACCTCGCGAAGCGCGACCAGGAGTGGACGAAGCCGGTCTTCGACGCGCTCGGCATGCGCACCGCGTCGATCGAGAACATGATGCCGTTCGAGCCGCGACGCGAGGCGTACCTCGCGGACGTCACGTACGGGACGAACTCCGAGTTCGGGTTCGACTACCTCCGCGACAACATGTCGGTGTCGCTCGAGGGGATCGTGCAGCGCGGCCACTACTTCGCGATCGTGGACGAGGTCGACTCGATCCTCATCGACGAGGCGCGGACGCCGCTCATCATCTCCGGCGAGCCGGAGGTCGCGGCGCAGGCGTACTACGACTTCGCGCGCGTCGCCGCGGGGCTGATCCCGTTCGAGTTCCATCCCACGAACCCGAAGGGCGCGGCCGAGGACGCGGGCGCGGACTACGAGTACGACGAGAAGCACAAGACGGTCGCGCCGACGCAGCAGGGCGTCGAGAAGGTCGAGCGCGCGCTTCGGATCGACAACCTCTACGACCCGCGCAACGCGCAGCTCGTGAACCACCTCGTCCAGGCGCTGAAGGCGCAGTCGCTCTACCACATCGACGTCGACTACGTGATCCAGGACGGCGAGGTGAAGATCGTCGACGAGTTCACCGGCCGCATCATGGAGGGGCGCCGCTGGAGCGAGGGCCTCCACCAGGCGGTCGAGGCGAAGGAGGGCGTCCGCATCCAGGAGGAGCACCAGACGCTCGCGACGATCACGCTTCAGAACTACTTCCGCCTCTACGAGAAGCTCGGCGGCATGACCGGCACCGCGAAGACCGAGGAGAAGGAGTTCGTCGAGATCTACAACCTGAACGTCGTCGAGATCCCGACGAACGTCCCGGTCGCGCGCCTCGACGAGCAGGACCTCATCTTCAAGACGAAGGAGGGCAAGTTCCAGGCCGTCATCCGCGACATCAAGGAGCGGAACGAGAAGGGCCAGCCGGTGCTCGTCGGCACGATCGCGGTCGAGACGTCCGAGTTCCTCTCGCAGATGCTGACGCGGCAGGGCGTGAAGCACAACGTCCTGAACGCGAAGGAGCACGCGCGCGAGGCGGCGATCATCGAGGACGCCGGCCAGGCCGGCGCGGTCACGATCGCGACGAACATGGCGGGCCGCGGCGTCGACATCAAGCTCGGCGAGGGCGTGCTCGAGCTCGGCGGCCTCTACGTCGTCGGCACCGAGCGGCACGAGTCGCGCCGGATCGACAACCAGCTCCGCGGCCGCTCGGGCCGCCAGGGCGACGCCGGCGAGACGCGCTTCTACCTCTCGGGCGAGGACGACCTCGTCCGCCTGTTCGCGGGCGACCGGATCAAGGGGATCATGGAGCGCTTCAAGATCCCCGAGGACCAGCCGATGGAGCACAAGATCCTCTCCCGGCAGATCGAGGGCGCGCAGAAGAAGGTCGAGGAGCAGAACTTCGTCATGCGCAAGAACGTCCTCAAGTACGACGACGTCCTCAACCGCCACCGCGGCCGCATCTACGAGCAGCGGCGCGAGGTGCTCGAGGGCGAGGACATGTCGGAGCAGGTGCGGCTGTGGATCGACGAGGTCGTCGAGGACACCGTCAACAACTTCACGCAGGAGGAGTACTCGGAGGAGTGGGACCTCGTGGCGCTCACGAACGCGATGACCGCGCTCTACCAGACGGAGATCACGGCGGACGAGCTGCGCGAGGACCTCGGCGACATCTCGCGCGACGCGCTGATCGAGGAGTTCCAGGCGGACGCGCGCGACGAGTACGCGGCGAAGGAGCAGGAGTTCGGCTCGGAGCTCATGCGCGAGCTCGAGCGCTTCGTGATCCTCCAGGTCGTCGACGTCCGCTGGCGCGAGCACCTCGACAACATGGACTACCTCCGCGAGGGCGTGCACCTCCGCTCGATGGCGCAGAAGGACCCGCTCGTCGAGTACACGAGCGAGGGCGAGCGGATGTTCACCGAGCTCGGGCGCTCGATCCGCGCGGAGGTCGTGTTGCACCTCTTCCATGCGGAGCTCGCGCCGCAGGACGCGCAGCAGGAGCTCGCGCAGCCCGCGCCGCCGGCGGGGAACGGCAACGTGCGCTACGAGCACCAGACGACGGCCGGCGCCGAGGTGATCGACGCTGCGCTCGGCGGCGGCTCGAGCACGGCGGCGTTCGCGACGGCCGCCCCGACCGCGGTCCAGGCCGGCCCGCACGACAAGATCGGCCGGAACGACCCCTGCTGGTGCGGCTCGGGCAAGAAGTTCAAGAAGTGCCACGGCGCATAGCGCGCCGCCCTCGGAACGAACACGTCCTCGGAGGACCTGGCGCCGTTCTTAACGGTGACTGGCACCGTTAAGGGTCGCGGCACCGAGCCGTGTCCCGATCGGGCAGGATGGAAACGATGTCGGTCGCGACCGCAACACCGGCGGCCCCCGCGACGAGCGGGATCGACGTCCGCGGGCTGACGAAGTCGTTCGGCTCCGTCCAGGCGGTTCGGGGGATCGACGTGTCGATCGAGCCGGGGCAGACCGTCGCGCTGCTCGGGCCGAACGGCGCCGGGAAGAGCACGACGATCGACATGATGCTCGGGCTGCAGGAGCCCGACGGGGGGACGGCGCACCTCTTCGGCGGCCCGCCGCAGGACGCGGTCAAGGCCGGCCGCGTCGGCGCGATGCTCCAGATCGGCCAGCTGATCCGCGACCTGACGGTGCGCGAGCTGATCTCGATGGTCGCGTCGCTCTATCCGCGCCCGCTCGGCGTCGACGAGACGATCGAGCTGACGCGGATCGGGGAGATCGCCGACCGCCGCACGCAGCTTCTCTCCGGCGGCGAGACGCAGCGCGCGCGCTTCGCGATCACGCTCGTCTCGAACGCCGACCTCCTCGTCCTCGACGAGCCGACGGCCGCGATGGACGTCGAGGCGCGCCGCGCGTTCTGGGCGACGATGCGCGACTTCGCCGCGCACGGCCGCACCGTGCTCTTCGCGACGCACTACCTGGAAGAGGCCGACGCGTACGCCGACCGAGCGGTGCTGATGGCGCACGGCCGCGTCGTCGCGGACGGCGCGCCGACGGAGATCAAGGCGATGGTCGGCCACCGCCGGATCCGCGCGACGCTGCCCGGCGTGCCGCCCGAGGCGCTCGAGGAGCTCGACGGCGTCACGCGCGCCGAGCGCCGCGGCGACTCCGTCGTCCTGACCTGCTCCGACTCCGACACCGCGATCCGCGCGCTGCTCGCGCGGTTCCCGGACGCACGCGACATCGAGATCACAGGCGCCGATCTCGAGGACGCGTTCGTCGAGCTGACGGGGGCGGAGTGAGCGTCGCGACGTACATCCGCTACGAGATCCTTCGCACCGTGCGCAACCGACGCTTCATGATCCTCGCGCTCGGCTTCCCGCTCGTCATCTACTTCCTCATCGCGACGCCGAACCGCCACGAGACGAACCTCGGCGGCACCGGCATCTCCGCGCCGCTGTACCTCATGGTCGGCCTCGTCGCGTTCGGGACGATGAACGCGATGCTCGGCTCCGGCGCGCGCATCGCGGCCGAGCGCTCCGCCGGCTGGAACCGCCAGCTGCGCATCACGCCGCTCTCGGCGCGGACGTACTTCCGCACGAAGGTGCTGACCGGCTACATGCTCGCGGCGATGACGATGGTGCTGCTCTACACGGCGGGATCGGTGCTCGGTGTCCGCCTCACGGCGAACGAGTGGGTCAAGATGACGGCGCTGCTCCTCGTCGGGCTGATCCCGTTCGCCGCGCTCGGGATCCTCTTCGGGCACCTGCTGACGCCGGACTCGATCGGCCCCGCGATCGGCGGCCTCACCGCCGCGCTCTCGATCCTCGGCGGCGTCTGGTTCCCGGTCACCGGCCACGGGATCCTCCACGACATCGCGCTCGGGCTGCCGTCGTACTGGCTCGTGCAGGCCGCCCACATCGGGGTCGGCGGCCACGGCTGGGACCGCACCGGCTGGGTCGTGTGGGTCGTCTGGACGCTCGCCGCCGCGTACTTCGCGCGCCGCGCCTACGAGCGCGACACGAAGCGCACCTAATCCGCGTCGCGTCCGCGGCCGATAGTGCCGCGGTGAAGGTCGTCGCCGCTCTCTACGCGCTGTGGGGCCTGGTCGTCGTCTGGCTGATCGTGCCGTCGACCAATGGTGACATGGGGCCGCTCACGGGCCCCCGCGTCACGCTCGCGCTGATCTACGCGAGCGGCATCCTCCTGCTCGCGCTCTTTCGGCGCGGCCGCTGGCCGATCCGCGCCACTGCGGTCCTCGTCATCGGTGCGCAGGCGCTCCTTGCGCTCGGACTCGTCGCCCTCGTCGTCGCGTCCCGCGTCGTGAGCTAGTCCCGATACGATGGGGCGGCAATGACGGACGAGCGCGACGAGCGCCCACTCGAGGAGCAGTTAGAGGAGATCGGGGCCCAGCTGGACTGGGTCCGTGGTTACCTTTGACCCGGATTCGCTGACGGCGCGGCTCGCCGAGCTCGAGGAGGAGCTCGCCCGCCCCGGTTTCTGGGACGACCAGGAGAACGCCGCGAAGCGCTCCGCAGAGCACACGCGCGTCTCGCGGAAGCTGCAGCGCTACGACACGCTGCAGTCGAACGTGCGATTCCTCCAGGAAGGCGTCGGCGTCTTTCCCGACGAGGAGCTCATGCCGGTGCTGCGTGAGGTGCAGGACGAGCTCGCGCGGCTGCAGGAGGAGGCGCTCTTCTCCGGCGAGTACGACGCCGGCGACGCGGTGGTCACGATCCAGTCCGACGCCGGCGGCACCGACGCGCAGGACTGGGCGGAGATCCTGCTGCGGATGTATCTCCGCTGGGCCGAGACGCGCGGCTTCGCGACGGAGGTGCTCGAGTCGAGCCCGGGCGAGGAGTACGGCATCAAGTCCGCGACGTTCACGGTGAAGGGCGAGAACGCGTACGGGATCCTGAAGGCGGAGCGCGGCAAGCACCGGCTCGTCCGCTTGAGCCCGTTCGACTCCGCACACCGTCGGCACACGAGCTTCGCGCAGGTGATCGTCGCGCCGCTGCTCGCGGACGACGCGCCGGTCGAGATCGACGACGACGACATCCGCATCGACACGTACCGCTCGTCCGGCGCCGGCGGCCAGCACGTGAACAAGACCGACTCCGCCGTGCGCATCACGCACATGCCGAGCGGGATCGTCGTGTCCGTGCAGAACGAGCGGAGCCAGTCGTCGAACAAGGAGACGGCGATGAAGATCCTCCGCTCGCGGCTCGCGGAGCGCGCCGAGGAGGAGCGCGAGGCCGAGCTCGCGCGGGAGCGCGGCGGCGTCAACATGGGCTTCGGCGGCAACGCCGTCCGGAGCTACGTCCTCCACCCGTACCAGCTCGTGAAGGACCACCGGACCGACTTCGAGATGGGGAACACGCAGGCCGTGCTCGACGGCGAGCTCGACGGCTTCATTCGTGCCTATCTGCTCAAGGCCGCAGGAAACGGGGATTAGCGCGCCGAACCGTCCGGTAGACTGGCCCTTCCGCCATCTGACCGGCGCGGGCCCGGACGACGGCCCGCTCGCCTACCCGCACGACCGGTACAGGACGACGTGACAGACCTGCAGACAGACCTCGCCCCGGTGCTTCCCGAGCCGCAGCCCGAGCCGGAGGAGGAGCTGTCCCCGCAGCCGGTGCTCGGCCCCGGCGCGATGATCGTCTTCGAGGGCGTGACGAAGGTCTACGAGCCCGACGTCACCGCGCTGAGCGACGTGACGTTCGTGATCGAGAAGGGCGAGTTCGTCTTCATCGTCGGCGCGTCGGGCTCGGGCAAGTCGACGCTGATCAAGCTCCTGCTGAAGGAGGTCGAGCCGACCGAGGGCAAGATCCTCGTCGGCGGCCGCGACCTGACGCGGCTGAAGCACAGCAAGGTGCCGCTGCTGCGCCGCAACGTCGGCTGCGTGTTCCAGGACTTCAAGCTCCTGCCGAGCCGCACCGCGGCGGACAACGTCGCGTACGCGTTGAAGGTGCAGGGCGAGAGCCGCACGTCGATCCGGCGCAAGGTTCCCGAGGTGATGAACATGGTCGGCCTCGCGCACAAGATGAGCTCGTTCCCCGACGAGCTCTCGGGCGGCGAGCAGCAGCGCGTCTCGATCGCGCGCGCCGTCGTGAACCATCCGCCGCTCCTCGTCTGCGACGAGCCGACGGGGAACCTCGACCCGGACACGTCGGTCGGGATCATGCAGCTGCTCTACCGCATCAACCGCGCCGGCACGACGATCCTGATGGTGACGCACGACCGCGAGATGGTCGACAAGATGCGCAAGCGCGTGATCGCCCTCGAGGACGGCCGGCTCGCGCGCGACGAGCGGCGCGGGGGGTACACGTCCGAATGAGTCGCGTACGGCTGTTGTTCTCCGAGGCGTGGTCCTCGATCAGCGCGAACATCTCGACGACCGTCGCGGCGACGATGACGGTGCTGATCGGGATGTTCCTGCTCGGCCTGTTCATCGCGCTCGGCACCTGGGTGCTTTCGTGGTCGAACCACGTGAAGAGCGAGCTCCAGGTGAAGGTGTTCTTCGCGTCGACGGCGACGCAGAAGCAGGAGTACGCGGTCGGCCAGAAGCTGCGCTCCGATCCGCGCGTGAAGAAGGTCGTGTTCGTGTCGAAGGAGCAGGCGCAGAAGACGATGGAACAGAAGTACCCGGCGCTCTTCAAGACGCCGCTGCCGTCGAACCCGCTTCCGGACGCGTGGGTCGTTACCCCGACGAAGGCGGAGTACACGCCGGACATCGGGACGGCGGTGCAGAAGGCGAACTGGGCCGGGGTCGACGAGGTGCGGTGGGGCAGCAAGACCGCGCACCGCGTGCTGACGATCGCCGAGGTGATCTGGATCGTGTTCCTGATCGCCGTCGTGCTGCTCGTCACCGCGTCGACGCTGCTCATCGCCAACACGATCCGGTTATCGATCTTCGCGCGGCGGCGTGAGATCGAGGTGATGAAGCTCGTCGGCGCGACGAACTGGTTCGTCCGCGGCCCGTTCATGCTCGAGGGGCTCCTGTGCGGGCTTGCCGGGTCCGTGCTCGCCGTCGTGCTGCTGATGCTCGGCAAGGAGATCGCGCTCCCGTCGATCCTCCCGCACATCGGCGGCGGCTCGGACGTCCACGCGCTCCCGTTCGCGCTGAACGCGCTGGCGCTGATCGGCACCGGCCTGCTGCTCGGCGCCGCCGGCTCGGGCATCACGCTCCGCCGCTTCCTCCAGGTCTAGCGGCTCCGGGTCCGCGCCCGGGCCGCGGCTCTCCGCGCCACCCCCGCCCATGGGTGGGGTCCGCGTTCCCTCCGCCCTCGCGATCCACGCTACCGGCGAATCGGTGACGGATCTGCCGCAACTCCGTCTCGGCGTCGTCTCGGCTCCGTCTCGGATCTGCGACGCCGCGGGCCGATCCCGGGCGGCAGCGGGTCGCGCCGCTACCGTGGCGCCGTGGCCCACGGACGCAACCAGCGCCAGAAGCGCCCCAGCCGGAGCGACCGGCACCGCGCGCGGCACAGCCCGCGCCGGAAGCCGGTCTCCGAGCTGACGGTCCGTCTGCCCGAGCGCCGCACCGAGCCCGAGACCGTCATCGCGCACCTCGGCCCGACGAACTCCGGCAAGACGCACGACGCGCTCCGTTTCCTCGTCGAGACCGGCAACGGTGTCTACGCGGCGCCGCTCCGCATGCTCGCGCAGGAGGCGCACCGCCGCCTCGCGGCCGAGCTCGGCGACGACCGCGTCGGCCTCGTCACGGGCGAGGAGCGCGTCAACGCCGACGCGCCGATCATCTGCTGCACCGCCGAGATGGCCCCGCTCCGCGGCGAGACGCTCGTCCTCGACGAGGTGCAGTGGGCCGAGGACGAAGAGCGCGGCTCCGCGTGGACGCGCCTCATGCTCGGCGGCGAGTACCGCCACATCCTCCTCCTCGGCGCCGTCGAGGCGCTGCCGCTCGTGCAGCACGCGTTCCCCGACGCGGAGATCCGCTTCTTCGAGCGCAAGGCGCCGCTCGACTGGCTCGGCAAGCGCGCGATCACCGGCCTCCACGCCGGAACCGTCGTCGTCGCGTTCTCGCGCCGCGCCGTGATCGGCCTCGCCGGCGAGCTGAACCAGCTCCACCCGGGCCGCGTCGCGTGCCTCTACGGCGCGATGCCGCTCGCGTCACGCCGCGTCGAGATCGACCGCTTCATCGACGGCCGCGCCGACGTCTGCACCGCGACCGACGTGCTCGGCCACGGCGTGAACCTCCCGTGCGAGACGCTGCTCTTCGCCGAGACGACGAAGTTCGACGGGAAGGAGCGCCGCGACCTCGAGCCGTGGGAGATCGCGCAGATCGCCGGCCGCGCCGGACGCTTCGGCTTTCACGAGCGCGGCCACGTCGGCGTCCTCACCGGCGTCCCGTGGTCGGACCCCGATCCGGAGCTCGTCCGCGACGCGCTCACGCCGCACGTCGAGCTGCCCGGCGGCCACCACGGCTACCGCGTCGTCGACAGCGGCCGCCTCCGCCCGCAGCTCTCCGACCTGAACGTCGCAACGGTGGACGAGCTCGAGCCCGCGCTCCACGCGTGGCGCCAGGCCGCGCTCTCGTACTGGAGCGTCGACGGCTGGCTCCAGGTCGAGTCGATCCAGCCGCTGCTCGCGCGCCTCGACGCCGTCCGCGACGCGCTCCACCACAGCCGGCGCCGCCTCGAGCTCGCCGACGTCTGGAAGCTCGTGCAGGCGCCGATCGACGAGGACGGCCTCCCGCTCCTCGGCGCGCTCGCGTGCGCGGTCGCCGGCGACCGGCCGCAACGCACGGTGATCCAGTGGATCCTCGATCCGAGCCGTCTCGCCGCCGCGTCGCTCGAGGAGGCGGAGCAGGCGGCGCGCGAGGCGTCGATCCTCCGCTGGTTCGCGCTCCAGTACCCCGGCGTCGCCGGCGTCACGATCGAGAAGGCCGCCGCGCTCGAGGAGGCGGCCGCCGCGCGGGTCGTCCGCGAGCTCCGCGCCGAGATCGACGACCCGTCGATCGGCCGCTGCCGCGTCTGCGGGTCCCGCACCGCGCCGTGGGCCTCGCTCTGCGACCGCTGCTTCATGGCCCGGGGCTACCGCTCCGGCCGCCGCTGATCGGTCCTATCCCCCGACAGGGT
Organism: Gaiellaceae bacterium; assembly: GCA_035506655.1. GTDB lineage: Bacteria > Actinomycetota > Thermoleophilia > Gaiellales > Gaiellaceae > Palsa-739. The sequence continues at coordinate 5,198 of DATJOZ010000059.1, read as the reverse complement.
GTTGCCAGCCGGAAACGCGCGGCGCACCGTGAGCGCATGCCCGACCGACGCGACCCGAGCCTCGACTGGCGCGACGAGCTACGGCGGATCGCCGCCCGCCTCCCGGAGCTTCCGGCCGGAGCACGCCAGGCGGTCGAGGACGTCGTCGCCGCGTTCGCCCGCGAGGACGCGAAGGACCCGGCCCTACACTTGGCCGCATGGCTCGGGCAAAAGGCGAGAAGCTGATCGCGGACAACCGCCGCGCTCGGCACGACTACCACCTCCTCGATCGCGTCGAAGCGGGCCTCGTCCTGACCGGGACGGAGGTCAAGTCGCTGCGCGAGGGCAAGGCGACGCTGCAGCAGGCGTTCGCCGAGGTGCGCGACGGCGAGGCGTGGCTCCTCGGACTCCACGTGCCCGAGTACGGCCAGGGCAACCGCTCGAACCACGAGCCGGACCGCTCCCGGAAGCTGCTCCTCCACCGCCGCGAGATCGACAAGCTCTACGGCCAGGTGCGGGAGAAGGGCGTGACGCTCGTCCCGACGAAGCTCTACTTCAAGGACGGCCGCGTGAAGGTCGAGCTCGCGCTCGCGAAGGGCAAGGAGCTCCGCGACAAGCGCCGCGACATCGCCGAGCGCGACGCCCGCCGCCAGATCGACCGCGAGCTGAAATCGCTCCGCAGCTAGAATTCGAGCACTACACATACGGGGGCGACCTGGTTTCGACGTGGTCGATACATCCGGTTGAGTCGCAAGCCGAGGTCGCCGGTTGGCCTCGTAAATCCACCGGCACAACGCAAGTGCGAACGACAAGCAGCTCGCACTCGCTGCCTAATTCCGATTAGGTAGCGACGCCCTTCCGGGTCGGGCCCGTGGCCCGGAGGCGGCGCTAACGAACGGGCTCGGCGCCGAGGGAGAGCCATTCGCCCGGAGCGCGACACCAAAGGATGGCTAGCCCGTCGGTAGGGCGGCCGTACTCCGGCCGGCGGGCGAAGTCCAAGTACGGCCTACGCTTGTAGACGCTCAGCCGGTGCGGCTGCGGACGCGGGTTCGATTCCCGCCGCCTCCACTCGCATTGCGAGCCGGCTGTGCCGGCTCGCTCGCTTAACGGGGGAAACCATGTTTCCCCCGTTGGCCCCCTTCTTCTGGTCTCGCGGCGAGCGTGGTCGGGCCGCGCCCGCGCATGTCGGTCGCGGCGGCGGAGCGCGTGAGCGCTCGGGGACACGTCCCAGGGTCAGACCCGGGGTCGTGTCCCGCACAGGCCCCCCGATGGCGAAGTAGCCTGCCGGGGCGATGAGCCGGGTGGCGAAGCTGTTCGTGATCGACCGGAAGGGCATCAACCTGCGGCGTGGTCTGGTCGCGACCGCGGTGCTGCTGGTTCCGTTCCTCGCGCTCGCGGTGTGGGGCAGCGAGAAGTACTGGCTGAGCGTGTCGTTCGGGGCGTTGTTCGTCGGGCTGAGCGATCCCGGCGGCTCGTACCGCGTGCGCTTCAGGACGATGGCGGCGGTCGGGCTGATCGGGGGGCTCCTGACTGCGCTCGGGTTCGGGATCGGCGGCGGCCCCTGGCCGATCCTCCTCGTGATCGCGTTCTCGCTCACGTTTCTCAGCGGCCTCGCGATCAAGTTCGGCGCGCACACCTATACAGCGGCGCTGATGCTGCTCTCGTGGTTCCTCGTTGCGATCTCGGTGCCGGCGGGCGAGCACCTCAGCCCGGCCCATTCGGGCTGGTGGCAACAGGCGCTCGCTTGGCTCGTCGGCGCCGCCGGGTGGATCGCAATCACCGCGATCGCCTGGCTCCTGCGCGGGCGCAAGGCGCAGGCGTCGAACTTCCCGGAGATTCCGGCCGACGAGGGCGAACGCGCGCTGACCCGGCCCGTGATCCTGTTCAGCCTGATCAGGGCAGTCGCGATCGCAATCGCGGTGGCGATCGCATTCGGGCTCCATCTGCCGAACGCCGACTGGATGCCGATCGCGACGCTCGTCGCGATGAAGACCACCCTCGGACAGGCCGCGCTCGCGTCCGAGCAGCGCCTCGCCGGTGCGCTGATCGGAGCACTCGTGGCGACTGCGTTCCTCCTGACCGTGGACGGCCGCCACGCGTTGGAGCTCGTCATCGTCGTCGCTGCCGCCTTCGCGGCATCCTTCCGGGCCGCCAACTACGCGCTCTATTGCGCGGCGGTGGCGACGGTGGTCCTGATCGCGGAGGACATTCCCCATCCGTCGAACCTCGCGACAGAGGGCCGCCGCGTGCTCTTCACCTTCCTCGGCCTCGGGATCGGCATCGTCGTGCTGCTGCTCGCGGGGCTGCTGCAGCGCCGCACGGCGAAGGCCCCTCCGGCGGCGGCCCACGCCGACTGACGCGTGAGCGGCTTCTTCACGTCGACGAGCGCCTACGACCGGTTCATGGGGCGGTTCTCCCAGCCGCTCGGGCCGCTCTTCGCGGACTTCGCCGGCGTCGCGGCGCCGGGGCGCGCGCTCGACGTCGGTTGCGGGCCTGGCGCGCTGACGGCCGAGCTCGCCGCGCGGCTCGGCGCCGCGAACGTCGCGGCGATCGATGCGTCGGAGGCGTTCGTCGAGGCGGCGCGCGAGCGGAATCCCGGGGTCGACGTGCGGCACGCGCCTGCGGAGGCGATTCCGTTCGCCGACGACACGTTCGACTTTGCGCTCGCGCAGCTCGTCGTCCACTTCATGGCGGACGCGGTCGCCGGTCTCCGCGAGATGGCGCGCGTGGCGCGGCCCGGCGGCGTCGTCGCCGCGTGCGTGTGGGACCACCACGGCGGGAGGGGGCCGCTGTCGCCGTTCTGGACGGCGCTCGAGGAGTTCGACCCGGCGGCCGAGAGCGAATCGGATCTCGCCGGCTCGCGCGACGGGCATCTCGGCGAGCTCTTCCGGGACGCGGGGCTTGCAGACGTGCACGAGTCGTCGCTCTCCGTCGGTGTCGAGTTCGAGAGCTTCGAGGAGTGGTGGGCGCCGTACGAGCTCGGCGTCGGCCCTGCGGGCGCATACGTCGCAACGCTCGACGACACGCGGCGCGAAGAGCTCCGCGAGCTCTGCCGCACGCGCATGCCTCAGGCGCCGTTCACGGTCACGGGGAAGGCCTGGGCTGCGCGCGGCTCGAGACCTGCAGCGCCTTCGTGAATGCGCCCCTGAACGGGCCCGCGAGCTGCGCGGAGTAGAGGCCGGTGAGATGGCTGTTGTCCATCCAGACGATCGTTCGTCCGACGACGGCCGGGCACTGCCGCCGGTAGCACACGAACCCTCGGGTCGGAAGGAAGCCGATGTCGAGCCGTTTCGTCTCGCGCGCGACCGTGTCGTAGGCGGTGAGCGACGAAGGCGGCCACGTCGTCATGCAGCTCGCGAGACTCGCGTGCGGCCGGGAGACACAAGGCCTCGGGTCGAACGCCGGGCCCTCCGGGTCCCCGACGACGACGAGGCGGCCGAGCGGCCTGAGCGCGCGCGCCGTCGCGATCAGACCCGTGGTTGCGGATCGCGTCTCGGACGAGGGCCGCTCGCCGATGCTGCCGGTGAGCAGCGTCGCCGTCGGATGAAGGCGCCGGATCTGCTCGAGCGCCCACCGGTGCCACTCCCCGCAGACGCCGCCGTTCTGCGGCGGGATCCACTTCCCGGGAGTGCAGCCGAAGCGGATGAGAGGAACGACGGCCCAGTCGTCGCGACGGGCCATGACGAGGATCGCCGGCAGCCACATGAACGCGTGCGAGTCTCCGAAGACCACGAGCAGCTTCTTGCTCGACGGCCGGCCGACACGGCAGATCTTGCTCATCGTCTTCGTGCTCGAGTCGTGCGAGAAGCAGTCGGGTGGAATCCGGTACCGGCGCGGGAACATCCGGATGGTCGGGATCGCCTGGGCGAGCGGATGAGGGATCGGCGCTCCGTCTCGTGCCGCGTCGACGGCGCGGACGACCGACGGGAGCGCGGGCGGCGATTGCGCACGACTCGTCGCAGCGAGCGTGGATACGCAAGCGACGAGAGCGAGGGCCAGCGCCGCGACGCGGCGGCTCCTTCCCATGACGAGAGCATCTCGGCACGACCGCGTCACGGCAAGCGTCGTTTCTACCGATGCCGCGCGGTGCCATGGCCGGGGCCGCGCGCGCTCCCGCTGGGTGCTCGTCGCGATCAGGGCGTTTCTCCTCGGCGGACTGGCGGTCGAGCTCCTGTCCCGGTTCGACGTGCTCGGCGGGTCGTCCGGCTCGACCGCCACCGAGGGATCCGGCGTCGCGGCGACCGCTCGTCGTGGCGGTGACCAAGATGCTCCCCGAACCGCTCACGAGTGCGCGCACGTCGCTCGCGACGAGCTGTGTGAAGCGCACGAGTCCGGACGAAGAGCGTCACCGGAAGCGGGGCGATCACCGGAGGCCAGGCGCGTGTCGCCGCGCTGTTGCGATGATCGGCCATCGCGACCAGCTCACTCGTCTCCGTTCTGCTCCCGGTTCGCGACGGCGAGGCGTTCCTCGACGACGCGCTGCGGTCGATCGCGGAGCAGACGCGCGAGGACCTCGAGGTTGTCGTTGTCGACGACGGCTCGCGGGACGCGTCCGGCGACATCGCGCGGGACTGGGCCGCGCGCGACGCGCGGTTTCGCGTCGTGCGACAGGAGCCGCTCGGCTTTGTCGCAGCCTCGCAGCGCGGGTGCGCCGAGGCGCGCGGCGGCTATGTCGCGGCGATGGGCGCCGACGACGTCGCGCGGCCGCGGCGGCTCGAGCTGCAGCTCGCGGTGCTGCAGGACGAGGGCCTCGACGCGTGCGGCGGCGGCGTCTCGTACTTCCCCGACGCGACGGACGGGCTGCGGCGGTACGAGCGGTGGCTCAACTCGCTGACGACCGTCGAGGCGGCGGCGCGCGACCTCTTCGTCGAGTGCCCGATCGGGCATCCGACGCTGTTCGCGCGCGCGGGTGCGATCTCGTATCGCGCGGTCGACTGGCCCGAGGACTACGACCTCGTGCTGCGCCTCTGGGCCGCGGGCGGGCGGTTCCGCAACCTCGACGAGGTGGTGCTCGACTGGCGCGACCATCCCGCACGCCTCGCGCGCACGGACGAGCGCTACTCGCTGACCGCGTTCGCGCGCTGCAAGGTGCACTACCTCCGCGGGCACGTGCTGCGCGGCCGGCCGGCGGTCGTGTGGGGCTCGGGCCCGGTCGGGAAGCTCCACGCGCGGGCACTGCTCGACGCCGGCGTCGCGGTCTCCGCGTTCGTCGACGTCGA
>DATJOZ010000058.1:0-29891 GCA_035506655.1 Gaiellaceae bacterium | reverse complement strand
TTCCGAGACGCGAGCGGGAGCTGGTACAGGTGGTACGTCCGCGTCACCCACCAGCCGGGGAACCCGCGGAGGCGCACGCCGAGGACGTCGGCGATGCCCTTGTTGCGGCCCAGGGTCGCGACCTGGCCGAGCATCCGGTAGCCGTACGGGCGCGGGTCGCCCTGCAGGTTGCGCGCCAGCCGGCGCGCCTGCCGGAGCGCGTGCTGACACGTCGGCGGGTCGGGCCGGTCGCTGCGCGTGTTCGGGACGCGCGCGCAGTCGCCGAGCGACCAGACGTGCTCGTGTCCGCGCACGCGGAGCAGCTCGTCCACCTCGATCCGGCCGCGCTCGTCCAGCGGGAGGCCCCAGCGGCCGAGCTCCGGGTTCGCCGCGACACCGGCCGTCCAGACGAGCGTTCGCGTCGGTATGCGCGTGCCGTCGCCGAGGACGGCCTCGTCCGTGGTCAGCGACGCCAGCGTCGTGCCGACCCGGATCTCGACGCCGCGCTTCGCCAGCTCGTCCGCGGCGTAGTCGCCGAGCCGCGGCGGGATCTCGGGGAGGATCATCGGCGCCGCGTCGACGAGCACCCAGCGCCGCGGGACGTCCTTCAGGCTCGGGTAGTAGCGGGACGCGTCGTCGACGAGATCGGACAGCTCCGCCAGCGCCTCGACGCCCGCGTAGCCCGCGCCGACGAAGACGAACGACAGCCGCCGCCGCCGCTCCGCGTCGTCGAGCGCAGCGTCGGCGTCCTCCAGCTGGCGGAGCACGTGGTTGCGCAGATGGATCGCCTCGGCCAGCGACTTGAAGGACAGCGCGTGCTCGGTGAGCCCCGGCACGGGAACGGTCCGCGGCACCGCGCCGAGCGCGATCACCAGCTCCTCCCAGCGGACGGTTTGCGCGCCCTCGTCGGTCTCGATCGCGGCCGTGCGCGCCTCCAGGTCGACCCCCGTCGCGCGCCCGAGCACGAGCTCCGCGTGCGGGCACATGGCGCGCAGCGGGACGATCGTGTGGCGGGGCTCCAGCGTCCCCGACGCCGCCTCCGGCAGCAGCGGCGTGTACAGCATGAAGTTCTCCGGCGTGACGATCGTCGCCCCGCTCTCGCCGAGCAGGCGCGCGACGTAGGCCCCGGCGAAGCCGCCTCCGAGGACGAGCACGCCACCACGCGCGCTGCGGTCGCTCATCCACCTCTTCTAGCATCCCGCGCGTGGCGGGCGTTCAGATCTCGGTCATCGGCAGCGGCGCGGAGCACGAGGAACGCGCCGAGGAGGTCGGGCGGCTGCTCGCGGAGCGGGGCGCCGTCGTCGTCACCGGCGGCCGCGGCGAGGTGATGGCGGCAGCGTCGCGCGGCGCGAAGAGCGCCGGCGGCACGACGATCGGCATCGTCCCCGGAGAGACGCGCGCTGAGGCGAACGAGTGGGCCGACCATGTCGTCGTGACGGGAATCGGGCACGCACGCAATCTCGCCGTTGTCGCCTCCGGCGACGCGGTGATCGCCGTCGGCGGCCGCTACGGGACGCTTGCCGAGATCGGGCTCGCGCTCACGCTCGGGCGCCGCGTGGTCGTGCTGGAGCCCGGCTGGGAGATCGAGGGAACGGTGCGGGCGGAGACGCCGGCCGAGGCCGTCGAGCTGGCGTTGGGCCTGCGTGCCTAGCCCGCCGGGGACGGAACGCCCGGGCCGGTTCCTGCCGCGGTTCCACTGGGAGCTGCTCGTCTGCGGGACGCGCGGCCACGAGCTGATCGGCATCGACGCGGCGCGGCTGCGCGCGGAGGACGCGCTCTATGTCTACGAGCGCGACGGGCTGCGCTGGTACCGCTGCGTCCGCTGCGACAGCTGGGTGCCGCTGCCGCCGCCCGAGCATCCGGCCCGCGAGACACCGCCGTCGCGGGACGAGATCGAGCTCCCGCTCCGCGGCAAGGCGCTGCGGGACAAGATCGTGCTGCGGGTGATCGCGGTCGACCGCGCGATCCACTTCGTCGTGCTCACGGCGCTCGCCGTCGCGGTCGCGCTGTTCGCGTCGAACGAGATGCGGCTGCGGAACGTCTTCTACCGGATCGTCAACGCCGTTCAGGGAACCGCTGCGAGCCCGAACCACACCGTGCACGGGAGCTTCCTGCATCGGCTCTCGCACGTGTTCGACCTCAGCTCGCGGACGCTGTACGCGGTCGCGGCCGCCGCCGGGGCGTACGCGATCCTCGAGGGCGTCGAGGCGGTCGGGCTCTGGTACATGAAGCGCTGGGCCGAGTACCTGACCTTCGTCGCGACGTGCGTCTTCCTCCCGTACGAGCTGTACGAGCTCGCGCACTCGGTGACGGCGTTCAAGGTCGGTGCGCTCATCGTCAACCTCGCGGTGGCCGCGTACCTGCTGTGGGCGAAGCGGCTGTTCGGGGTGCGGGGAGGCGGCGCCGCGGACGAGCGGGCGCGCGCGTTCGACGTCGGCTGGGACGCGCTCGAGCGAACCGCGCCCGCGTCACCCGTGCGCGTCGACGAGGGCGCGTAGCGCCTCGAGCTCGCGGGCGAACGCGGCGCGGCCGCGCTTCGTCGCCTTCACCCACGTGCGCGGGCGCTTGCCCTCGAAGACCTTGCTGATCTCGACGCACCCCGCGTCCTCGAGCACCTGGAGATGACGCGAGAGGTTTCCGTCCGTGAGCGAGAGCGTCGTGCGGAGGAAGTTGAAGTCCGCGCGGCTCGCCTCGGCCAGCACCGCGAGGATGCCGAGTCGCACGCGCTGGTGGACGACGTCGTCGAGCTCCGTCGTCGGATGGCTCACGGGTTCTCGTCGCTGCCGCGGGCGTACAGACCGCCGGCGAGGAGCACGGCGCCGATGGCGAGGTTCGCAACGGCAATGAGGTTGTCAGCGTCGATCACTGCGGCAAGCACCGCGGTGACGAGGATCACGGCGATCCCGAGGACCGCCATGAGCGCGCTGCCCGCCCAGCGGGCGACGAGGAGGTACCAGGCGCCGACGACGACCCCGTTCGCCATGACGAGCCCACGAACACCGCCGGCGGTTCCCGCGACCGTCCCGGCGACAATCAGGACGAGAGGGAACGCGAGCCAGAGGCGGACACCGCGCGAGTCCAGCTCGCCGACGCCGATCCGGCTCGCGCGCGCGACGGCGTACCGGCGCACGGCGAGGAAGCACGCGCCGTACGCGAGCAGCCAGTAGACGCCGGTCCACTTCACGTCGAGGGCGGCGACGGCTGCGGCCCCGAGCGATGCCGCTCCGAAGAGGACGAGCGGGTACCAGACCGAGTTGAGACTCGCCCGCGTCCTTGCACGGGCGCGCTCGACCTCCGTCAGCGTCGAGACGGGATCGTCGATGGCGTTCATTCCTTGCGCCTCCTGGTTGACGCAAAGAACTTTCCAACACAAAGTCTATTCTGTCAAGCTTTCGACTCCGACAGGCGGTTGCGAAGGAACTCCCGCTCCACGTCGCTCGGCGCCAGCTCGAGCGCGCGTGCGTATGCGGCCGCCGCCTCCTCGCCGCGGCCGAGCCGGCGGAGGAAGTCGGCGCGCGCCGCGTGCCAGAGGTAGTAGTCGTCGAGCCCCGAGATCCCGTCGGCGATGCGGAGCGCGGCCTCGGGCCCGTCCGCCATCGACACCGCGACGGCCGCGTTCAGCTCGACGACCGGGGACGGTGTGAGCGCGACGAGCCGCGCGTAGAGCAGCGCGATCTGCCGCCAGTCGGTCTCCTCGTCGGCGTGGAGCGACGCGATCGCCGCCTGCACCTGGTACGGGCCGGGCATGCGGAGCGCGATCGCGCGGTCGAGCGCGCGTCGGCCCGCGTCGATCTCACCGCCGTCCCAGAGCGCGCGGTCCTGGTCCTCGAGCAGCACGAGCTCGCCCTCGGCCGAGACGCGCGCGTCGCGCCGCGCGTCCTGCAGCAGCAGCAGCGAGTGCAGCCCGTGCACCTCGGCCTCGTCCGGCATCAGCGCGGCGAGGAGCGACGCGAGCCGGATCGCCTCGGCGCAGAGCCCGCGCCGCACCGGCGGCCCGTACCCCGCGTTGAAGACGAGGTAGACGACCGCGAGCACGGTCCGCAGCCGTTCCGGCAGGAGGTGCGCAGGCGGCACGCGCAACGGGATGCCCGCGTCGCGGATCTTCCGCTTCGCGCGTACGAGCCGCTGTGCGAGCGTCGGCTCCGGGACGAGGAACGCGCGCGCGATCTCCGGCGTCGTCAGCCCGCCGAGCAGGCTCAGCGTGAGCGCGACCTGCGCCTCCTCCGCGAGCGCGGGGTGGCAGCACGCGAAGATCAGCTCGAGGCGCTCGTCGGGGATCACGCCCTCCTCGTCCTCGGGGTCCGGCGGTGCCAGCGCCTCGAGGCGTCCGAGCAGCTCCGTCTTCCGGGCGAGCGTCTGCTCGCGGCGGATGCGGTCGATCGCGACGTTGCGCGCCGTCGTGACGATCCAGGCGCCCGCGTTCGCCGGCACGCCGTCGCGCGGCCACCGCTCCGCGGCGCGGACGAACGCGTCCTGCACCGCGTCCTCGGCGAGGTCGAGATCGCCGAGGACGCGGGCCAGGATCGCGATGCACCGTGCTCGCTCGTCCCGGTAGGCACGCGCGAGCTCGTCTACGAGCCGGCTCCCGGCCGTTCGACGACGGGACGGATCTCGACGGAGCCGCGCCTCGCCGCCGGGATCCGCGACGCCCACTCGATCGCCTCGTCGAGCGACTCCGCGTCGACGACGAAGTAGCCGCCGACGTGCTCCTTCGTCTCGGCGAACGGGCCGTCGGTGACGAGCGTGTCGCCGTCCCGGACCTGGATCGTCGTCGCCGACTCGACGCCGTGGAGCTCGTTCGAGCCGCCGTACTTGCCCTGCGCGGCCAGGTCGCGGCGGAGCGAGCGGTACTCGCCGATCGCCGCCTCCTGCTCGTCGTCGGAGAGCGACTCCCAGTCGTCCTCGTCGCCGTAGATCAGGAGCAGGTACTGCACCCCTACATCTCCACGACCGGCCGCACCTCGACCGAGCCGCCGAGCCGGGCCGACGGGATCTTCGCGGCGAGCTCGACCGCGTCCTCGATCGAGTCGGCGTCGACGAGGTAGTAGCCACCGAGGTGCTCCTTCGTCTCGGCGAACGGGCCGTCCGTCGTGTCGATGCCGCCGCCGTTGATGCGGACGGTCTTCGCGGTCGTGGTCGGCTGGAGCTGGGCCGAGTGGACGGTCGCTGCGTCCTGCGCCACGGCGGCGTACTCGGCGTAGAGGCCGTTCATCTCGTCCTCGCCGATGTCCGTCCAGTTCGCCGGGTTGTCGTACACGAGCAGCATGTACTTCACGGGATGCCTCCTTCGAGGTCGATGTCGGGACTACGACGAACGGGCGACGCCGAAATCGACAGGTCCCCGCGAGAGGGGCTGCGTGAGGCACGTCGGGCCGCCGTCGCCCTTCCGGGAGATCTCGGCGCCGCGGTAGGTCAGCACCTCGACGCCGGCGCGGGCCAGCCGCCCGCGGGTCGTGTCGTTCCCCTCGAGCGCGAGCCCGACCCGCGGCGCGAGCGCGAGGACGTTCGGGCCCATCGTCTCGAGCTCCTCCGCGGGCACCTCGACGATCTCGATCCCGCGCGCCTCGAGCAGCTCGACGAGCGGCACCGGCATCAGCGGCGGGTAGCCGACGACGAGGTCGTCGTCGAGCGGCGAGAGGAGCGAGAGCAGGTGCAGCACCTCGCCGCGCCCGTTCAGGTGCGGGAGGTCGACCGCGACGACGTCGACCGCCGGGAGTGCCGCGCGCAGCGCCTCGATCCCGGCCGCGTTCGTCCGGTACGAGCGGCCGACGACGAGCGTGCGGTCGTCGAGCCAGAGCGTGTCGCCGCCCTCGACGAGCGCCGGCTCCTGCAGCGCGCCGACGACCGGGACGCCGTCGAGCGCCGGGAGCAGCGCCTCCGGCTCGTCGCGGCGTTCCGGCTTCCCGGGGCGGAGGAGGAGGGCGCCGGTCACGGTCATGAGCAGCGGGTCGTACGTGTAGATCGCGTCGAGGCTCTCGGGCTTCCCCTCCGCACGGATCACCTCGGCGCCGGCGTTCTCGAGGATCGCGCAGAGCGCGTCGTGCTCGGCCACGAGTCCCGCCGCGTCGGGCTCGCCGCGCCAGCCCAGCCGCCGCCACGACGGGATGTCGCCGGCGCGCGGCGGCCGGACGAGCACGCGCTCGATCCGTCCCGTGTTCACGACGCGAGCATACGGCGGAGCAGCGTGAGCGCCCCCGCCTTGTCGAGCCATTCGTTGAGGTTCCCGCACTTCGGGCTCTGGACGCACGACGGGCAGCCGCGCTCGCACGGGCAGCCCTCGAGCATCCGCGCCGTGTCCGCGACCCAGCCCTCGAACCGGTCGAAGCCGCGCTCCGCGATTCCGACGCCGCCGGGATGGCCGTCGTAGACGAAGACCGTCGGCTCGCCCGTGTCCTCGTGCCAGTTCGTCGAGAGCCCGCCGATGTCCCAGCGGTCGCACATCGCCCAGAGCGGGAGCAGCGCGATCATCGAGTGCTCCGCCGCGTGCAGCGAGGACAGGAGCAGCGGCATCGTCTCGAGCTCGTCGAGCTGCGCCGGCGTCGGCACGTACCAGACTGCCTCCGTCTCGAACGTCGTCGGCGGGAGGTCGAGCTCGACCGTCGCGATCGTCGCGCCGTCACGGGACTTGCGCTGGTACGCGACGACGGTCTCCGTGACGGAGACGACGCCGAAGCTCGCCTCCAGCCCGAGGCGGCGCCCGCTGCGGAGCGCGCGCTCGATGTTCGTCGTCGTGTCCTTCTTCACCTGCGTGTACCAGTCGCCGGAGAACGGCTCGACGACGGCGCGCCGCAGCGCGAGGTCGAGCTCGCGGACGAGGTACGTCTCGCCGAGGTGGAGGTAGATCGCGCCCTCGTGGATCGTCGAGTACGCGCGCTCGAGCTCGACGATGCCGAGGATCGAGCCGGTGCTCGCGTCGACGACGGTGAACGCGTCGGCCGACGCGGACCGGAGCGGCGTCCGCGGCGCGGGCGCGCCCTTCCCGGCCCAGACCCAGCCGTGCTTCGTGTGGCGCAGCTCCGGGACGTGCGGCGCGCGTTCCAGCGCCTCGTCGCCGAGCGTCTCGCGGTCGGCGTCGTCGACCGGCGCCTCGAACGCGGCCGCGGCGACGTGGCCGTCGAGCACGCGCGGGTTCGCGTGGTCGAGGATCGCCGCCTCGACGTGGCGCTCGAGCAGCGCCTCCGGCTCGCGCATGAAGTACTGGTCGAGCGCGTCCTCCGACGCGACGAGGATCGCGAGCCCGTGCCCGCGGCGGCCGGCGCGCCCCCACTGCTGGCGGAGGCTCGCGACCGTGCCGGGGAACCCGACGGAGATCGCGCAGTCGAGAAGCCCGATGTCGATCCCGAGCTCGAGCGCGTCGGTCGCGGAGACGCCGAGCAGCTCACCTTCGACGAGCCGCCGCTCGACCTCGCGGCGCTGCTGCGGCGTGTAGCCGGCGCGGTACGGCGCGAGCCGCTTCGCGAGGTCGCGGCCGACCCGGTCGGCGGCGAAGCGGTGGATCAGCTCCGCGGACTTCCGGCTCTTCGCGAAGCAGATCGTGCGCTGCTCGCGCCGCACGAGCTCCGCGAGCAGCCGCGACGCCTCCGCGAGCGCGCTGACGCGGATGCCGAGCTCCGCGTCGAGGAGCTCCGGGTTCCAGAGTGCGATCGTCCGCTCGGCGCGCGGTGCCGCGTCGTCGCCGACGACGGCCGCCTCGACGCCGAGCAGCGCGTGGGCAAGCTCGCCGGGGTTCGCGATCGTCGCCGACGCGAGCACGAACTGCGGCTCGGCGCCGTAGACGCGCGCCATCCGCCGCAGCCGCCGCAGGACGTTCGCGACGTGCGACCCGAAGACGCCGCGGTAGACGTGCGCCTCGTCCACGACGACGAACCGGAGATTGTGGAGGAAGTCGGCCCAGAGGTCGTGCCGCGGCAGCACGCCGATGTGGAGCATGTCCGGGTTCGTCAGGACGAGGTTCGCCCAGCGGCGGATCTGCGGGCGCCGTTCCTGTGGCGTGTCGCCGTCGTAGATCGCCGTGCGCACGCCGGGCACCGCGAGCTCGCCGAGCGCGCGCGCCTGGTCCTGCGCGAGCGCCTTCGTCGGGTAGAGGTAGAGCGCGCGGCACTTCGGGTCGGCCGCGAGCGTGTCGAGGACGGGGAGGTTGAACGCGAGCGTCTTGCCGGACGCGGTGCCCGTCGTGACGATGACGTGGTTGCCGGCGCGCGCCTCGTCGTACGCTTCGGCCTGGTGTGCGTAGAGCTGCTCGATCCCGCGCCGCGCGAGCGCATCGCGCAGCGCCGGGTTCAGCACGTCCGGGAACGGCGCCGTCCGCGCCGCGCGCGCGGGCGCGGTCGTCAGGTGCGCGAGCTCGACGCCCTGGAGCAGCTCGTCCCACTGCGCGACCGCGGTCACACGGCTATTGAAGCGGCGCCGGCATCGTCCACGAGGACGATTCTCGCGGCGTCGACCCCGGCGAGGTCCGTGCCGGCCCGCGCGACGGCCGCGTCGAACCGCTCCGCCGGCACCTCCGCGAGCACCTCGCCGCCGGTCCGCTGCGCCGCCCGCTCCCGGTGCGCCGGGTCGGGCTCGACGACGACGACGTCGAACCCGGCGAGCCGGAGCGGCGTCGCGTGGATCCCGCCGAACCCGAGCTCGAGCACGCGCCCCGGCGGCTCGCCGAGCAGCTCGAGCACGCGCGGCGTCGACTGCGCCGCGAGCGCGGGCGGGAGGCGGTTCGGCGCCACGACCGTGGTCAGTCTCGACGCCGACGGAACGCACGGGCTCCCGCGAACGCGATCGCCCAGACGGGAACCATCGTGAGGACGAACGGCCGTAGCGTGTCGCTTGCCGAGTGCGAGTGACGATCGAACGCCCGGAAGGCGAGCACGGTCGCGAGGAGCAGCACTGCGCCTCCGGTCACCAGCGTCGCGGTTCTGCGAGTCATCGGTCTGACGGTACTCCTTGCCGGTGGCTGTACCATCGCGTTCGAACCGGGGAGTCCCTGCCTCAGGGGCTGAGAGTGCGCTTCGTAGCGCGTACCCGTAGAACCTGATCCGGCTCATTCCGGCGAAGGGAGCGCATGGTTCCTCGAGCGTTGACGATCGCGACGTCCGACTCCGGCGGCGGGGCCGGGATCCAGGCGGACCTCAAGGCGTTCGCGGCGGCCGGCGCGCACGGGATGTCGGTGCTCGTCGCGCTGACGGCGCAGAGCACGGTCGGCGTGACGGCGATCCACGAGCTGCCGCCGGCGTTCGTCGTCGAGCAGCTCGACGCGGTCTTCGGGGACATCGGCGTCGATGCGGCGAAGACGGGGATGCTCCACTCCCGCGCGATCATCGAGACGGTCGCGGACTACCTCGAGGCGCACCCGGTGCCGCTCGTCGTCGACCCGGTGATGGTCGCGAGCTCCGGCGCGAAGCTGCTCGAGGACGACGCGGTCGGCGCGCTCGTCGGACGGCTCTTCCCGCTCGCGACGGTCGTGACGCCGAACCTGATCGAGGCGCGCGCGCTCGCCGGGCTCGCCGACGCCGACGCGTCGCGGGCCGAGCTCGCCGAGCGGCTGCACGAGCTCGGCGCGCGCGCGGTCGTCGTCACCGGCGGCCACGGCGACCCGGTCGACCACTTCTTCGACGGCGAGCAGCACGTCGAGATCCCCGTCGAGCGCCACGACGTCGCGGCGACCCACGGCGCCGGATGCACGCACTCCGCGACGCTCGCTGCGCTCCTCGCGCGCGGCCTTGGTCTGCTCGACGCGGCGCGCGGCGCCGCCGCCGCCGCGTCTCGCGCCGTCTCGCAAGGCCTCGCCGAGCTCGGTGCCGGCGAGGGTCCCGTCGACGTCCTGGGGGTTGCCGACCGATGACCGTCTCTCCTGCGGCGACGCTGCGCACGATCCGCGAGCGCCGCCCTCTCGTCCACCAGATCACGAACTACGTCGTCATGAACGAGACCGCGAACGCGACGCTCGCGCTCGGCGCGCTGCCGGTGATGGCGCACGCGACCGACGAGGTCGCGGAGATGGCGGGGATCGCGTCGTCGCTCGTGCTCAACATCGGCACGCTCTCGCCGCCGTGGGTCGAGGCGATGCTGATCGCGGGCCAGACGGCGACGGAGCGGGGGATCCCCGTCGTGCTCGACCCGGTCGGCGCCGGCGCGACCCGCTACCGCACGGAGACCGCGAAGCGGATCCTCGGCGCGGTCGGCGTCACCGTCCTGCGCGGCAACCCGGGCGAGGTCGCGACGCTCGTCGGCGCGGACGCGGAGGTGCGCGGCGTCGAGTCGATCGGCGCCGGGATGGAGCCGGCGGAGCTCGCGCGCGAGGCGGCGCGGGCGCTCGGCGTCGTCGCGTCCGTGACCGGCGCCGTCGACCACGTCTCCGACGGGGAGCGTGTGCTCGCCGTGTCGAACGGGGACGCGCTCCTCGCGGCGGTGACAGGCACCGGGTGCATCTCGTCCGCGCTCACCGGCTGCTTCCTCGCCGGGAAGCCGGACGCGCCGCTCGAGGCCGCGGCGGAGGCGCTCGCCGCGTTCGGCGTCGCGGCGGAGGACGCGGCGGCCGGCGCGGAGGGGCCGGGCACCTTCCACGCGCGGCTCTACGACGCGCTCGCGGCCCTCGATCCGGAGACGCTCGACGGGCGGGCGAGGATCGACGTGCGGTGAGGCTCGACGAGGCAGGCGAGTTCTGGCTGCTCGCACAGCTGGAGCGGCGCGGGCTCGCGCAGGGGATCGAGCACGACGCGGCGGTCGTCGACGGCGTCGTCGTGACGCAGGACGCGCTCGTCGAGGACGTCCACTTCCGCTTCGACCTGCTCTCGTGGCGCGGGCTCGGCTTCCGTGCCGCCGCGGTGAACCTCAGCGACCTCGCGGCGTCGGGTGCGGAGCCGCTCGCGCTCGTCGTGTCGCTCGGGCTGCCGGGCTCGACGTCGGTCGACGACGTGTTCGAGCTCTACGAGGGTCTCGCCGAGGCGGGAGTGCCGGTGCGCGGGGGCGATACGACGCGCGCCGACCGCGTGCTGCTCAGCGTGACGGCGCTCGGCCGCTCGGCGCGCGTGCCCGGCCGCGCCGGCGCGCGGCCCGGCGACCTGCTCGTCGTCAGCGGCCCGCTCGGCGCGTCGGGCGCCGCGTTCCGCGCCGGCCGGCTCTCGCCGCCGCCGGTCCGGCTCGAGGAGGGCCGCCGGCTCGGCGCCGTCGCGACCGCGATGCTCGACGTCTCCGACGGGCTCGCCCCGGACGCGGCGCACATCGCCGAGCGCTCCGGCTGCCGGCTCGAGATCGACCTCGACCGTGTGCCGCTCGCGCCGGGCGCGACGGTCGACGACCTCGCGTTCGGCGAGGACTACGAGCTGCTCGCCGCGACGCCGGACGACCTCGGCTTCCCGGTGATCGGCCGCTGCACGGAGGGCGCCGGCGTCGCGCTGACGCTCGACGGCCAGCCGTACGCGCTCACCGGCTGGGAGCACTTCCGCTAGGGCGCGAGCCACGCGGCGAACGCGCGCTCGAAGTGCTCGCGCGGGCGCACGCCGGTGACGCGCTCGCCGATCTCGCCGCCGGCGAAGAGGATCACCGTCGGGATCGAGAAGATGTCGTAGCGTGCGGAGATCTCCGGATGGTCGTCGACGTTCACCTTCGCGAACGCGACGCGGCCGCCGGCACTCGCCTCGAGCTGCTCCATGATCGGGCCGATCGCCTTGCACGGCCGGCACCACGGCGCCCAGAAGTCGACGACGAGCGGCGTGTCGGACGCGAGCGCGGCGTCGAAGGCGGCCGGGTCGAGATCCCTCATCGCTCGATCGTAGCCCTCAGTGGCGAAGCCGCAGCTCCGGGACCTTCCGCACCGCCTCGAGGAAGATCGCGCGGCTCATCTTCGACTGGCCCATCGTCCGGTCGGTGAAGACGATCGGCACCTCGGCGACGCGGAACCCGGCCCGGACCGCGCGGTACGTCAGCTCGATCTGGAATGCGTAGCCCTTCGTCTCGATCGTGTCGACGTCGATGTGCTCGAGGACGGGGCGGCGGAAGCAGCGGAAGCCGCCGGTCATGTCGCGGATCTTCATCCCGAGGATCGTCCGCGCGTAGAACGAGCCGCCGGCCGAGACGATGCGGCGGCCGAGGCCCCAGTTGCGCGTGCCGCCGCCCTCGACGTAGCGCGATCCGATCACGACGTCCGCGCCCGCCTCCGCCGCCGCGATCAGCCGCGGCACGTCGGACGGGTCGTGCGAGAAGTCGCAGTCCATCGTGATCACGTACTCGGCACCCGCGTCGAGCGCGACGTGGAAGCCCTCGATGTACGCCGGGCCGAGGCCCTCCTTCCGCGGACGGTGGAGGACGGAGACGAAGTCGAGCTCGGAGGCGACCCGGTCGGCGATCTCGCCCGTTCCGTCCGGCGAGTTGTCGTCGATCACGAGCACGCGCACG
Source organism: Gaiellaceae bacterium (assembly GCA_035506655.1). Classification (GTDB taxonomy): domain Bacteria; phylum Actinomycetota; class Thermoleophilia; order Gaiellales; family Gaiellaceae; genus Palsa-739. The sequence continues at coordinate 17,525 of DATJOZ010000058.1, read as the reverse complement.
CCGTAGGGCGCGAGCGCGTGGAGCATCGCCTCGATGTTGTCGCGCTCGTTGAACGTCGGCAGGCAGATCGTGACCGCGGGCACCGGGCCTCAGGCTACGGGATGGGACGTAAGGGCGGGGTAAGCGCAGCGCATATGATCGACGGCGTGGCGAGCCTGCCGCGCAACGCCGACGTGGCGGACCAGTTCGATCTGCTCGCCGACCTGCTGGAGCTGGAAGGCGCGGAGTCGTTCCGCGTGCTGGCGTACCGGCGGGCGGCGACGCGGATGCGCGAGACGTCGGGCTCGGTCGCCCAGCTCGCCCTCGACGGGAAGGCGAAGGAGCTGCCCGGGATCGGGAAGACGATCGAGGAGAAGATCGTCCAGATCGTCGACACGGGCACGATCGACGCGCTCGCGAAGCGCCGCGACACCGTCCCGCCGGACGTCGTCCAGTTCATGCGGCTGCCGGGGCTCGGCCCGAAGACAGCGGCGCGGATCTGGAAGGAGCTCGGGATCACGACGCTCGACGGGCTGAAGGACGCGGCCGAGCACGAACAGCTTCGGAACCTCACCGGGCTCGGCGCGAAGAGCGAGGAGAAGATCCTGAAGGCGCTCGCGTACAAGGCGGAGAACCCGGACTCCGACCGGCGGCTGCTCGGCGATGGCCTGCCCGCGGTGCTCGCGGCGGTCGCCGAGCTGCGCGCGCATCCGGCGGCGGTACGCGTCTCCGAGGCGGGCTCGGTGCGGCGTCGCAAGGAGACGTTCCGCGACCTCGACATCATCGCGACGGCGACGGATCCGCCGTCGCTCACCGCCGCGTTCGTCGAGCTGCCGTGGGTCGTCGAGGTCGCGGCGCACGGCGACACGAAGGCGACCGTCGTCTCGAACGAAGGGTTGCGCTTCGACCTCCGGGTCGTCGAGCCGGAGTCGTACGGGAACCTGCTCCAGCACTTCACCGGCTCGAAGGACCACAACGTCGCGATGCGCGAGGAGGCGCAGCGGCGGGGGCTCTCGATCTCCGAGTACGGCGTCACGACCGTCGAGACCGGCGACGTGTTCCGCACCGAGGACGAGGACGCGCTCTACGAGTACCTCGGCTACGAGCCGATCCCGCCGGAGCTGCGCGAGGACGCCGGCGAGCTCGCGGCCGCGCGGAACGGCGAGCTGCCGGCACTCGTCGAGCTCGGCGACGTGCGCGGCGACCTCCACACGCACACGCACTGGTCGTCGGACGGGAAGAACACGCTCGAGGAGATGGTCGAGGCGGCGGCCGCGCGCGGCTACGCGTATTACGCGATCACCGACCACTCGCACTACCTGCGCGACGGGCGGCTGCAGGCGCAGCTCGAGGAGATCGAGCAGGTGCGCAAGCGCTATCCGAAGCTGACGATCCTCGCCGGCGTCGAGGCGAACATCCGCACGAACGGCGAGGTCGACATGGCGGAGGACGACCTGAAGCTCCTCGACTGGGTCGTCGCGTCGGTCCACCAGGCGCAGGAGAACCGCCCGACCGAGCGCGTGCTCGAGGCGATGGAGAACCCGTACGTCGACTGCATCGGCCATCTCACCGGCCGCCGGATCCGGACGCGCGGGCCGCGCGACGTCGACGTCGAGCGTGTGATCGGGCGCGCGCTCGAGACCGGCGTCTTCCTCGAGATCAACGGCCAGCCGGACCGGCTCGACCTCTCGGACGTGCACGCGCGCGCCGCGAAGGAGGCGGGGCTCCGGCTCGTCGTCTCGTCCGACGCGCACCAGATCCGCGCGCAGAACTACGTCGAGCTCGCGGTCTCGCAGGCGCGGCGCGGCTGGCTGACGAAGGAGGACGTCGTGAACACGCGGACGTGGGCCCAGGTCGGCAAGCTGCGGCGGAAGCGCCCGTGAGCGGCGTAGGCTCGACGGAGCCGCCCAGGAGCGGAGGTGCCGGCTTTGCCGGCGGCGAGAGCGGGAACCGCTTTCGCGAGGACGGCTACGCGGCGGTCGACTGGGCGGCGCGGTACCTCGAGCGGGTCGCCGAGCTCCCGGTGCTCGCGCAGGTCGTCCCCGGCGAGCTGACGGCGAAGCTGCCCGCGTCGGCGCCGGAGGAGGGCGAGCCGTTCGCGAACGTGCTGCGCGACCTCGACGAGCTGATCGTCCCCGCGCTCACGAACTGGCAGCATCCGCGCTTCTTCGCGTACTTCGCGGTGACCGCGTCCGATCCCGGCGTGCTCGCGGAGCTCCTGTGCGCCGCGATGAACCAGGTCGCGATCCTCTGGCGCGCGTCGCCGGCGTCGACGGAGCTCGAGCTGCGGACGGTCGACTGGGTCCGGCAGCTGCTGGGCCTCCCGGACGGCTGGCACGGGCACATCGAGGACACCGCGTCGACGTCGACGCTCGCCGCGATGATGGTCGCGAAGCACGTCACGGGCCGCAACGTCATCGTCTGCTCGGAGCACGCGCACTCGGCGGCCGACAAGGCGGCGCGGATGCTCGGGATGGAGCTGCGGAAGCAGCCGGCGGACGCGGACCTCCGGATGAGCCTCGACGGGCTCGATCTCTCCGACGTCGCCGCCGTGATCGCGACGGTCGGGACGACGTCGTTCGCGTCGGTCGACCCGGTGCGCGAGCTCGCGGCGCGCACGCGCGAGGCGGGCGCCTGGCTCCACGTCGACGCGGCGTACGCGGGCTCGTCGTGGATCTGCGAGGAGGAGCGCTGGTCGGCGGACGGGATCGAGCTCGCGGACTCGCTCGTCGTCAACCCGCACAAGTGGCTGCTCGTGCCGGTGGACTGCTCGCTGCTCTGGACGTCGCGGCCGGAGGACTTCCGCGCGACGTTCTCGCTCGTCCCGGAGTTCCTGCGGACGAGCGACGATATGGACTCGCTCGCCGACTACGGCCCGGCGCTCGGCCGCCGGTTCCGCTCGCTGAAGCTGTGGGCGGTGCTGCGCTGCTACGGCGCCGAGGGCCTGCGCGCCATCCAGCGCGAGCACATCAGGCTCGCGAGCCTCTTCGCGTCGTGGGTCGAGGCGGACCCGGAGTGGGAGCTCTGCGCGCCCCAGCGGTTCTCGCTCGTCGTCTTCCGGCGGAAGGGAAGCGACGGGGACAACGAGCGGATCCTCGAGCGGGCGAACGCGAGCGGCGAGCTCTTCCTCTCGCACACGAAGCTGCACGACCGCTACGTCCTCCGGCTCGCGATCGGCAACGCCCGGACGACGGAGGAAGATATCCGGCAGGCGTGGGAAGTCCTCAACCGGGAGGCACGGCAATGATCGTCACGACGATGAACGACATCCCCGGCTACGAGATCGACGAGGTCTACGGCGAGGTGATGGGGCTCACGGTGCGCTCGCGGAACGTCGGCTCGCAGATGGGAGCCGGGTTCAAGGCACTGATCGGCGGCGAGCTGAAGGGCATGACGAAGGCGCTCGTCGAGAGCCGCCAGCAGGTGATGGAGCGAATGGTCGCGGAGGCGGAGGCGAAGGGCGCGAACGCGATCGTCGCGATGCGCTTCGACACGTCGGACATGGGCACCGGCTGGACGGAGATCTGCGCGTACGGCACCGCGGTGCGCGCGCACAAGGCCTAACGGCGCTCCTCGCGCGGGAGGTGGATCGCGTCGTAGGCGCTCGCGCCCGAGCGGAGGCCCGCGGATGCCTCGAGCATGAGCTGCACGGTCGACGGCCCGCGGCGGCGCTGCCGGCGAAGGGTCCGCTCGAGGTGCACCAGCTCGCGGACCCGCTCGTAGCTCGGTCGTGCCAGCCCGCGACTCTCCGCCTCGCGGCCGACGCGGCGGTTGATCTCTGCGATCGGGATCCGCCCGTTGTCGAGCCGCGCGATCGCCTCGAGCAGAGAACGTGGAATCCGCGGCGCGATCGTCGTCATGCACCGATCATCGCCCGCGAACCGTTGCGTCTCTGTGCCAAGTAACAGTCTGTTGCGCCGCAGCTTTTCCGCGGAACGAAGCGGTCTCCGAACCCAAGTAACAGTCTGTTACAAGGAACGTCGCGAGCCCGTGCCTCGCGTCAGCCGAACCAGCGGGCGCGGCGGCTCGAGCCGAAGTGCCGCTTCTCCGCGACGAGCTCGGCCGACGGCTCGGCGAACGTGCCCGTCGGTTTCGGGCCGGAGAGGAAGTCGACGTCGACGCGTCCGACGCGGCCTCCGCCGAACTCGACGTAGCACGCGCCGCGTCCGTCGTACTCGCCGGCCCCGTCGGCTCCGTGGGCGCGCGCGACGATCGACGCGGCGACGACGCGCGCGGCGCCCTCGGCGAAGACGCCGGCCTTCGGCACGCCGACCGCCGCGACGTCGCCGACCGCGTACACGCCGGGGTACCGCGTCTCGAGCGTCCGCGGGTCGACCGGGACGTAGCCGTCCTCCGCCATCCCGCTCGCGATGACGACGGCCGGCGCGCGGTGCTTCGGGACGCCGAGGAAGAGATCGAACGGAATCTCGGCGCCGTCGTCGAGCACCGCGACCGAGCGCGCGTTGTCGACGGACGCGACGCGATGCCCCGCGACGAACTCGATCCCGCGCTCGGCGAACGCGTCGAGGATCGCGGCCGACGTGTCGGGCGACGGCGGCACCGGGAGCGAGAACGGCATCACGACCGAGATCTCGCAGTCGCCGCGCACCCCGCGTCCCACCAGGTGGTCGTGCAGGAGCAGCGCGGCCTCGCTGGGCGCGGGCGGGCACTTGAACGGCGCCCCGCACACGCCGACCACCGCGTGGCCGCGCTCGAACGACGGCAGCACGTCGCGCATCCGCAGCGCGCCGGCGACGGAGTAGAACTCGTTGCTCTCGGCGAGGCCGGGCGTCGCGTCGAAGTCGTAGTCGGCGCCGAGCGCGACGACGAGGACGTCCGCCTCGTGCACGCCGGCGTCCGTCGTCACGCGCCGCGTCTCGGGGTCGATCGCGACGACGGTCTCCCGGAGAAAGCGGACGCCGGGCTTCGCGAAGCGCGTGTACGGGATGCGGATCTCCGCGGGATCGGCGAGCCCGAACATCACGTCGAGCTTCGAGTAGCCGAAGACGAAACCGTCGCCGGCGTCGATCAGCGTCACGCCGGCGTCGCCGTCGAGCGTCTCCGAGAGCGACGTCGCGAGCTCGAGGCCGCCGAAGCCGGCGCCGAGCACGAGTGTGCGCACGCTCACGCAGCGACCCTATCCGAGCCGCGCGAGCGCCGCGTCGTGCAGCGCCACGCGGTAGCGCCAGAACGCGCGGTCGGTCGACAGGAGCCGATCGCGCAGCGGGCCGGCCAGCTCGTCGAGCGTTCCCCAGCGCGCCGCCTCGATCTCGTCCGGGTCGTCGGGCGCGAGCTCCTCGTCGGCCGTCTCCGCGTGGAAGACGTGCGTTCGCCACTCGAGCTCACGGCCGTCGTTGCGGAACACCGCGTGCGACGCGACGAGGTACGCGCGCAGCTCGACGCGCAGACCGGTCTCCTCGAGCGCCTCGCGCACGGCGCCGGCGACGAAGTCCTCGCCCGGCTTGATCCCGCCGCCCGGCGGCCGCCACACACCCTCCGTGAAGTGCGGCTTCCGGATCAGCGCGAGGCGCTGCGACGGGTCGAGGATGAAGAGCGTCACGTCGTGCGTGCGCACCGGGTTGTACGTCGCGATCTCCCACTCGCGGTCGCTGATCTCGCCCTCCCACTCGAGCACCGCCGGCGCGCCGAAGCGAGCACGAAGCGGCTCGAGGACGATCTCGTCGACGTGCACTAGAGGCGGCGCAACAGGTCGAGGAACGCGTCCGTGCTCGCGACGACGACGTCGGCGGACTCGCGCAGCGCCGACGGCGACTCCGCGGATGCGACGGCGACGCGCACCGCGAGCTCGCAGCCGTCGACCGCGCGGAAGGCGTCGAGGTCCGTCGTGTCGTCGCCCGCGACGAGCGCGCGCGAGAGCCCGTCGCGCTCCAGCAGCGACCGCACGGCGGTTCCCTTGTTCGCGTCGATCGGCGGCAGCACCTCGAGCACCTTGCGGCCGAACCGTGCGACGAGCCCGGCGTCGCGGGCGCGCGCCGAGACCGCCTCGAGCTCGCGCACCGCCGCGTCCTCGTCGTCGCGGCTGCGGAAGTGGAACGCGACGGTGAGCCCCTTGCGCTCGACGTCCGCCGCGGGCCACGGCACCGTCGCCGCGAACGCCTCGACCTGCGCGCGCCATTCCCCTGCGGCCGGGTCGAGCTCGAGCCCGTGCGTGCCGACGACGACGACGCCGTCGACGCCGACCCGCGCCCGGACGTCGTCGCTCGGCCGCCCCGAGACGACGCAGACGAGCCGGTACCGCGCCGCGAGCCGCGCGAGCTCCGCCCGCGTCTCCGCAGGCGCGGCCGCGTCCTCGGGCCGGGCGACGATCGGCGCGAGCACCCCGTCGAAGTCGAGAAACAGGCCCGCCAGCTCCGGCGCGGACGCGAGGCGCTCGAGCAGTGCGTCTGCCGTCGTGGCCACCGGCCTAGCATAGGCACGTGCCGCTGCTGATCCTCGTCGGTCTCGTCGCCGGGTTCCTGAGCGCGCTCCTCGGCGTCGGCGGCGGGATCGTGATCGTCCCGCTGCTGCTCGTCGCCGGCCGCTGGGAGCTGCGCTCCGCGACGGCGACGTCGCTCGCGGCGATCGGGATCACCGCGACGGCCGGGGTGCTCGTGTACATCGCGCACGGCGAGCTGAAGCCGGTGTACGGCGTGCTGCTCGGGATCCCCGCAGCCGTGGGCGCGTACTTCGGAACCGGGCTCCAGCAGCGCCTCCCCGTTCGCACGCTGTCGTTTCTCTTCGCAGGGCTGCTCTTCGCGATCGCGATCAGGATGCTCGTGCAGTGACCTATGTGCTCGTCGTCCTGCTCGGCGTCGTCGCCGGTGTCCTGTCCGGGCTCTTCGGCGTCGGCGGAGGAATCCTCTTCGTGCCGACCCTGACGACGGCGTTCGGGCTCTCGCAGCTCCATGCCGAGGCGGCGTCGCTGCTCGCGATCATCCCGACCGTGCTCGTCGGCGTCTGGCGGCAGCAGCGCTACGGGAACGTGCGCTGGCGCCCGGCCGCGATCATCGGCGGCGCGTCGGTTGCCGCGACGGTCGCCGGAGCGCAGGTCGCGGTCTCGTTACCCGAGGCGACGCTGCGGAAGCTCTTCGCGGTGCTGCTGATCGTGACCGCGGCGCAGATCGCGTGGCGTGCGTGGAGGACGGAGTCGTGACCCGTGCGCTCGCGTGCGCCGTTGCGCTCGTCTGCGCGCTCGTGCCCGCGGCGACCGCCGCGCAGCAGCGTCCCGCGGGCTCGGCGGCGCGCGCGTGGGCGATCCAGGTGCTCGTGCCGGGCCGCGCGCCCGTCGGCACACGCGTGCTCGCGGCGCCGACCGGCGCGATCGCGCTCGACGGCGCGTTCGCGTACCCGAAGGACGGCTCGGTGATCCGCGCCCGGTCGGTCGCGACGAGCGTCTCCGCGACCGGCGGTGCGCGCGCCGACTCCGACGCGTGGGCGAACGTGCGCGCGCTCTCGCTCTTCGGCGGGGAGATCACGGCGGCGAGCGTCGCAGGCGAGGTGCACGCCGCCGCCGGCTTGCACGGCGTCGCGGGCGACGCGGGGACGACCGGGATCACGAAGCTCGTCGTGCTCGGACGCCGCGTCGTGCCCGTCGCGAACCGGCAGATCCGTCTCGGCGACTGGGGCTACGCGATCGCGCTCGAGCGCAGCGGCTCTGCCGCTGCCGCGCCGGTGCCGGGCTACCGCGGGTTCGTCACCGCGCTCGACGTGATGCTCACGTCGCCGCACGGCGGGCTCCCCGCGGGGACGGAGCTGCAGATCGGCTACGCGGAGGCGAACGCACAGGCCGGCGCGCGCGCCCCGCTGCCGCCCGCGCCGTCGAGCCCGCCGGAGCTGCGCGGGATCCCGCAGCTTCTCTCGACGCCGCCGCGCGCGACGCCGCCGCTCGGGCAGCGCGGCTACGTCTTCCCGGTCTACGGCGCGCCGCGTCTCGTCGCAGACACCTTCGGTGCGCCTCGCGCGGACGTCTCGGGCGGCTGGCACCACGGCGACGACCTCTTTGCGCCGATCGGCACGCCGGTGCTCGCGGTCGCCGACGGCCTCGTCTTCTCCGTCGGCTGGAACGCCGTCGGCGGCTGGCGGCTCTGGCTCCGCGACGCGCGCGGGAACGAGTTCTACTACGCGCACCTCTCCGCGTACTCGCCGCTCGCCGTCGACGGCGCCGTCGTGCGCGCGGGCGACGTCGTCGGCTACGTCGGCGACACCGGCGACGCGGAGGGGACGCCGTCGCACCTCCACTTCGAGATCCACCCGCGCGGCCTGCTCGGCCGCGGCTACGACGGCGCGGTCGACCCGACGACGTATCTCGACACGTGGCGGCACCCGTACGACGTGACGCTCGCCGCCGCGGCGGCGACGAGCGAGACCGCCCGCACGCGCGCGCCCGAGCCCGGCGCGCTGCTCGTGAGCCAGACGGACATCTCGAGTGCGAGCGGCCTCGTGCCGCGCTCGCTCACGCGTGCCGCCGAAGGCGCGGGCGGGCCGCTGCTGCCGCGTGTGCAGCCGCCCGCCGCGACGCTCCCCGTGCGGGGCGCGCCCTAGCTTCCGTTCGACCCGCTGCCCTGGTACGTGAAGTCGTCGCCGCCGCCGAAGATGCGGTCGGCGAGCCACTTCCGGGTCTGCGGTCCGGTGAACGGGTTGAAGAGGATGCCGATGACGACCGCGAACAGCAGCAGCGCCGTGTGGCGGCCGCGCTCTTCCTCTTCCTTGCCCTGCATCCGTTCGGCGGCGCGCCGGAGATCGGAGATCGCCGACCGCAGCTCGTCCTGGATGTCCTTGTCGGTCGCGACGCGGCTGGCGATGCCGGTCACACCGCGGTTGCCGAGCAGCTCGTCGTAGATCGCGCGCGCCGACTCGTACGCGCTCCGGACACTGTCGCGAAGCTCGGCGTCGTACAGGACGCGGTCGACGTACGGTTTGACATTGGCGGCGGCGTCCGCGACCTTCTCCGTCGTCTTGGGTGCCATGCGAGGTGGATCCTTTCGTTTTGCGGGTACGGCTCTGTTCCTCGCCCTTATTGTTCCCGTTCTCGCCGTTTCATGCGGCGGCTCGGGCTCGAAGGCCGGATCGGGAGCCTCTCGGCGCGTCGCCGGCCCGGGTTTCGCCTTCTCGATCCCGGCCGCCTGGACGGTGAGCCGGGCGGGGAAGGCGCTGACGGCCCATGGGTCGGGGAACGACGCGCCGCTCGTCTCGGCCACCGCCTACAGGCTCGCCCGCGCCTACTCGCCGGCACTCTTCGCGACCGCGAGGACGGAGCTCGACGGCGTCGCCGCGAAGCTCGCCGCCGCCTCGAACGGGACGGTGACGGAGAGCGTCACGACGACGGTGGACGGGACGAGGATCCGGGCCTACCGCTTCACGGCGCACCCCGAGGGCCGTCCGGCGACGGACGACCGCGTCGGGTTCGTCCTCGAGGGGAAGCGCGAGTACCAGCTCCTCTGCAGCGCGCCCGCGGGCGCCGGCGACCCGGACGGCGCGTGCGCGCTCCTCTTCTCGACGTTCCGGGCGCGCGTACAGTGACGGCGTGAACGTCGGCCTCCAGCTCAGGCGCGCGCTCCGGACGGCCGTCGCAGTCGTCGGCGCCCTGCTCTACGTCTGGTACGCGGCCGTCCGGCTCACGCCCGGCGTGAAGCGGCGGAAGGCCGAACGCCGCCGCGCGCGTTAATCGGCGGTTGCGCGTCCGTTAAGGACGCCGCGCCACGATCCGTTGGCCCCGGAACCGACCTACAGTGCCGTTCGGTATGACGGCAGCGGAACGGGCTCGCAGGGCTCTGCTCCCGGTCCTCGCCACCGGGCTGCTCGCGCTCTTCCTCACGGGAGGCGCGATGGGGCTCGTGCGCTATCTCCGCGGCTACTGGCTCTACCGCGGCTTCCCGCCGCCGGCCGATCCGACATTCGTCACGCAGGCGGGGACGGCGCAGCGGATCAGCGTCACGAGCGCCGCGCTCGGCGGCCGCAGCCAGGAGGTGCTCGTCTACCTGCCGCCGGGCTACGCCGCGCATCCGCACCGCCGCTACCCGGTCTTCTATCTCCTGCACGGCGTCCCCGGCCTCCCGACCGCGTTCCTGCTGACGGTGCGCGCCGGCGTCGTCGAGGACGTGCTCGTGGCGAGGCATCTCGCGCAGCCGATGATCCTCGTGATGCCGATGGGGTCGACCGGGCAGTTCACCGACAAGGAATGGGTGGACGGCGTCCGGCCGCACGAGGGCTGGGCGACGTTCGTGTCGCGCGACGTCGTGCGCGCGATCGACGCGCGCTACCGGACGATCCGCAGCGGCGCCGCGCGCGCGATCGGCGGGCTCTCGGAGGGCGGCTACGGCGCGATCGACATCGCGCTCCATCACCCGCGCGAGTTCCGCGTCGTCGAGTCGTGGTCGGGCTACCAGCGCGCCGATCCTCTGCCGTCGATCTTCGGCGGGAACGCGGCGCTCGTCCGCGCGGACTCGCCGCTCGCGACCGTGCGGGCCGACGCGGCGGCGCTGCGGCGCGCGCACGACTACTTCTGGATCTACTCCGGCTCGGCCGACCCGCTGCAGAAGCAGAACGCGCAGTTCGCGCGCCTCCTGACGCGGCTCCGCATCCCGCACCTCTACCGCGAGCTTCCGGGCGGGCACAACTGGGCGCTGTGGCGCGACCAGGCCGCCTTGTCGATCCTCGCGGCGTCGAGGAGGGTCGCCGGTGCGTAGGCGCGTCCTCGCGCTCGGCCGCGTCGCGATCGCGGTGCCGTTGATGGTCGCGGTCGCCGCCGCGGCGACCGGCTGGCTCTACGCGATCGGGCCGTTCGCGCCGGTGCCCGGGCCGCGGATCGGCGACGGGCTGCCGCTCGACGAGCTGTCGAAGCGCGCGTCGGTTCCGCTGCTCGCGTTCCTCGCGGTGTGGGTCGTCGCCGCGCTGCTGCTCGGGCTGCTCGCCCGGTTCGCACGGATCGAGCGGCTGACCGCGGCGCTCCTCCTCGCGCTCGGGGTCGGCGCGTGGGGATACCTCGCGACCGGCGTCTCGATCCTCGTGATCCGGCAGATCCCGGCCGACGCCGCGTTCCACGACGCGGCGCGGCACCACGCGGTCTACATCGCCGCCGCGCTCGCAGGGCTCGCCGGCGCGCTGCTCGGCCGCGCGCGCACCGGCTCGCGCTCGCGCTGGCCGCTCGTCCTCGCCGCGCTCGTCCTCGTCGCGGGCGGGCTCGACCTGCTCCACGCGATCCTGCCCGTCCACCGCACGTCGCTGCTCGAGCGGCTCGCGCCGGGCGCGGTGGAGCCCGCCGCCCGCGCGCTCGCCGTGCCCGTCGGCGTCGCGCTGATGCTGCTCGGCCGTGGGCTCGCGCGGCGGAAGAAGCGCGCGTGGCGGCTCGCGGTGATCGTGCTGCTCGCGTCGACCGCGTTGCACATCTTCCACGGCGTTCCCGCGGCGGCGGTCGCGAACGGGCTCCTCGCGGTCGCACTCGTCGCGCGGCGGCAGGACTTCACGGCCGCGGGAGACCCGTCGACGCGGCCGCGCGTCCTCGTTCGCGCCGCGCTCTTCGCGGCGGGCATCTACGCGTACGGAGCCGCCGCGCTCTGGGTGAACCGCCTGATGGCCGACCGGCCGTACACGCTTCCGTTCTCGATGGCGGAGACGAGCCGCGCGCTCCTCGGCCTCTCGCTCGTGCACGGGAGCGCGCACTTGAGCGGCGACTTCGCGAGCTGGTTCCCCGCGTCGATCCTCATCCTCGAGCTCGCCGCCGCGGTCACCGTCCTCGGGCCGTGGCTCGCGCCGTGGCGCTACCGGCTCCGCCAGGAGGCCGACGAGCGCGAGCGCGCGCGGTCGCTCGTGACGGCGTACGGGGACGACACGCTCGCGCCGTTCGCGCTCCGCGCGGACAAGTCGTACTTCTTCTCCGAGGGCGGTCGTGCGTTCCTCGCGTACCGCGTCGTCGGCGGCGTCGCGATCGTCTCGGGCGACCCGATCGGCCCGGAGGCGGAGCTGCCGGAGCTCGTGGCGCGCTTCGTCGAGTTCGCGCACGCGCGCGACTGGCGGCTCGCGATCCTCGGCGCCTCCGACCGCTGCCTCCCGCTCTACCGCTCGCTCGGGCTCCAGTCGCTCTACCACGGGGACGAGGCGGTCGTCGACACGAGCGCGTTCTCCCTCGAGGGCCGTACGATCCGCAAGGTGCGCCAGTCCGTGCACCGGCTCGAGCGGGCCGGCTACACCGTGCAGATCGCGACGCCGCGCGAGCTGTCGGACGCGCTGCGCGCGGAGCTCGAGGGCGTCGCGACGGTGTGGCGCGGCGCCGAGCCGGAGCGCGGCTTCGCGATGGCGCTCGACGCGCTCTTCCGGCTCGACGGCGACGACGCGGTGTTCGTGATCGGGCGCGGGCCGAACGGCTGGGCCGAGGGCTTCCTCCACTTCGCCGTCACGCGCGCCGGCGCCGCGCTGTCGCTCTCGACGATGCCGCGTCTGCGCACGACGCCGAACGGGTTCACCGAGTGGCTCGTCTGCGAGGCGATCGCGTGGGCGCGCGCGAACGGATACGAGCGCGTGTCGCTGAACTTCGCGCCGTTCGCCGCGCTGCTCGAGCCGGAGGCCCTGCTCTCGCCGGGCCAGCGCCTCCAGCGCCGCGCGCTGCTCGGGATGAAGGGCCACTTTCAGCTCGACAACCTCCTGCTCTTCAACCAGAAGTTCCAGCCGCGCTGGACGCCGCGCTACGTCGTCTTCGAGCGTCGCCTCGACCTGCCGCGCGTCGGGATCGCCGCGCTCGCGGCCGAGAGCTACCTGCCGTTCCAGCGGCAGGCGAAGGCCGCCGTGTGACCGCGGGCCTGGCAGGCGGCCTCGTCCTTGCGCTGATCTCCGCGGCGGCGATCAACTGGGGCTATCTCGTGATGCACGGCGAGGCGTCGCGCGTCCCGCCGCTCTCGCTCCGGCATCCGATCCGCTCGCTGCTCGCGCTCTTCACCGTCCCGCGCTGGCTCGTCGGGTTCTTCGCGGGGATCGGCGGCTGGGTCTTCTACGTCGCCGCGCTGAAGCTCGCGCCGCTCTCGCTCGTGCAGGCCGTGTCGGCCGGCGGGATCGGCGTGCTCGCGATCCTCGTCGCGCGGACGACGCACGTGCCGCTCGCGCGCCGCGAGCTCGGCGGCGTGATCGCCGCGATGGTCGGCCTCGTCCTGCTCGGGCTCTCGCTCCACGGCCACACGGACACGGGCAACGCCGGCTCGACGCGCACGATCGCGATCTGGATCGCGCTCTCGTTCGTCGCTGCAGGACTCGTCGCGGGGCCCGGGTCGCGGCTGCTCGCCGCGGGCGCGGGGCTCGGCGCGGCGGCCGGGATCATGTACGCCGCCGGCGACGTCGCGACGAAGGCGGCCGTGTTCGGCGGCTGGCGGTTCGCGTTCGTCCCGGTGCTGCTCGCGTGCCACGGGACGGGATTCGTCGCGCTCCAGTTCGCGTTCCAGCGCGGCGGCGCGCTCGCGACGGCGGGCGTCTCGACCGTGCTGACGAACGCGTTGCCGATCGTCGCCGGGATGGTGCTCTTCAGCGAGGGGCTGCCGGGCGGCGCGGCCGGCGTCGCGCGGATCGCGGCGTTCGCCGCGGTCGTCGTCGGCGCGGCGCTGCTCGCGAAGGGCGAGTCCGAGCCCGAGGTCGCCGAGCCCGCGGTCGCCTAGCGCGCCCGGGCGACGAGCGCCTCGGCGAGGCGGTGCGTCGCCTTGTCCACCATCTCGCCGTCGACGAGCGTCGCGCCCTCGCCGGCCGCGAGGATCCGCCGCGCGCGTTCGAGCTCCTCGGGCGACGGCGTGAAGACGTCGTTCACCGGTGCGATCTGGTCCGGGTGGACGACCCACTTGCCGTCGTAGCCGTGCGCGAGCGCGTGCGCGGCCGACGCGCGGAGCCCGTCGGCGTCGCGGATCGCGGCGTAGGGCCCGTCGACCGCCTGCAGCCCGAACGCGCGCGCCGCGACGACGATCCGCGCGAGCGCGTAGTCCCAGCTGCCGGCGCCGATCGTCAGCACCGGCACGCCGAGCGAGGCGCCGAAGTCGCCGGGCCCGAAAACGAGCGCCTCGAGCCCGTGCCCCGCCGCTGCGATCCGCTCGACCTCGACGAGCCCGCGCGCCGTCTCGATCTGCGCCTCGATCCCCGTCCCGGCCGGGACGAGCTCGGCCACCGCCGCCACGTCCTCCGCGGACTCGACCTTCGGGATGACGACGACGTCGGGCCGCGCGTCCGCGACCGCGGCGAGGTCGTCGCGCCACCACGGCGACCCGACCGCGTTGATCCGCACCGCGACCGTCGCGTCCGCGCCGGCGCGCACCGCCGCGACGAGCTTTGCCCGCGTCGCGTCGGTCTTCTCCTCGGGCGGGACGCCGTCCTCGAGGTCGATCACGATCTCGTCCGCCCCGAGCGTCGGCGCCTTCGCGAGCATCCGCGCGCTCGCCGCCGGGACGGTGAGGCACGAGCGTCGCGGCCGCGTCGCCATCGGCGGAACGCTAGCTCAGCGGAAGAACGTGCAGCCGAACATCACGCCCTGGTCGAACGGTGGGAAGAAGGCGTCGACGGAAAGGCCGACGGCGCTCATCTTCCGGAGCTCGACCCGCGTGAGGTTCCGCTTGATCTGCTTCGTGGACCAGGCCCGCCGGAACTGAACGGCGTAGCAGTACTCGTATCGCTCGTAGCCGATCACTGCCCCCATGACGTACGCAGCGCGAAAGCCGGCGGCCTTGCCCTTCATCTGGGAGAGCACCACGGGAGCGAGCGCCGGTGCCTGCCTCATCGCCCACGTGTTGACGGCCGTGGGCCCGAAATTGCGTGGATCCTTGATCGGAGTCTCAGCCAACGCGGGAGCCGCGGCCCCGCCCGCGAGCACGGCGGCGAGCGCAAGTCCGCAACTCGCCTGCCGGAGCCGTCTGAGGCCGGCCGCCTGCCGCATGGCCCGGGTATCGGCATGTGGCTTCCGGAACTTGACCCTCGGCAACGCTAACCGTTTCCTTGCAGAGCCGAAACGGACCCTTGATTCGGCCGCTCTATCGTCTTCCGCATGGAGCGGAGGAGCCGGACATGCGCATGATCGTCGCCCTGACGGCCGCGCTGACCGTGCTCCTGCTCGTGCTCCCGGTTCATCCGTAGGCTCGCCGTGCCGACCCCGCGAGAGGGGCTCCTCACCTCCCGATCCCTCTCGCGGCCGGCGCGGAGCCACGTAGCATCCAGCCGGCATGAAGGGCGTCATCCTCGCCGGCGGCACGGGCACGCGCCTCCATCCGCTGACGCGGATCACGAACAAGCACCTGCTGCCGCTCTACGACCGGCCGATGGTGACGTACGCGGTCGAGGCGCTCGTCGCGGCGGGCCTGACCGAGCTGATGCTCGTCACCGGCGGGACGCACGCGGGCGAGTTCTTCCGGCTGCTCGGCAACGGGCACGACTACGGGATCGACCGGCTCCTCTACGCCTACCAGGAGGAGGCCGGCGGGATCGCCGACGCGCTCGGGCTCGCCGAGCGGTTCGTCGACCGCGACAAGGTCTGCGTGATGCTCGCGGACAACGTCTTCGAGGACTCGCTGGAGCCGATCGCGGCGAACTTCGCGTCGCAGGAGGTCGGCGCGCGCGTCGTCCTCACGGAGGTCGACGAGGACGAGCACCTGCGCCATCTCGGCGTCGCGGCGCTCGAGGGCTCGCGCGTGACCGGGATCGTCGAGAAGCCCGAGTCGCCGCCGAGCCGGTTCGCCGTCACCGGCGTCTACTTCTACGACGATCAGGTCTGGGACATGCTCCCGACGCTGACGCCGTCCGCGCGCGGCGAGCTCGAGATCACGGACGTGAACAACTGGTACGTCGACCGCGGCGAGATGGAGGCCGACGTCGTCACCGGCTTCTGGGGCGACGCGGGCGAGTCGATCGACGCGTACTACGAGGTCAACGACTTCGTCCGGCGCATGCGCGGATGATCGTCACCCGGTTCCCGCTGGCGCTGCACGAGGACGGCCGCGGCTGGTTCGCGGAGCTCGTCCGCGCGAGCGCGCTGCCGAAGCCGATCCGGCAGGCGAACCTCTCGCGCTCGCGGGAGGGCGTGATCCGCGGCCTCCACTACCACGAGCGCGGCCAGGACGACCTCTTCGTCTGCCTCGCGGGGACGGTGCGCGTCGTCGTCCTCGACCGCGGGACGGGCGAGGTCTTCAGCGAGGACATCGGCGACGACAACCCGGTCGCGCTCTACGTGCCCGGGATCCACGCGCACGGCTACGAGGCGCTGACCGACTGCCTCTTCGCGTACCTCGTCACCGAGGAGTACGACCCGGCGAACCCCGACGAGCACGGCGTCCCGTGGGACGACGAGCGCGTCAAGCACCTCTGGAGCACGACATCGCCGATCCTCTCGGATCGCGACGCGTCGTCGTAACCGGCGCCGGCGGCCAGCTCGGCGCCGCGCTCGTCGAGGCGTTCCCCGGCGCGCTCGGCCTGACGCGTGCCGACTGGGACGTCACCGCGCCGCCCCCCGCGCTCGGCCCGGTCGACCTCGTGCTGCACGCGGCGGCGTGGACGGACGTCGACGGCGCCGAGGCCGACCCGCAGGGCGCGGCGGCGGTGAACGTCGGCGGCACGCAGCACGCCGCCGAGCTCGGCGCACCGCTCGTCGCGTTCTCGACGGACTACGTCTTCGACGGGACGAAGGGCAAGCCGTACGTCGAGTCGGACGCGCCGAACCCGCAGTCGGCGTACGGGCGGACGAAGCTGCACGCCGAGGCTGCCGCCGGCGACGACGCCTGGATCGTCCGCAGCTCGTGGCTCTTCGGCTGGACGAGCCGGAACTTCGTCCTGACGATGCTGCGCCTCGGCGCCGAGCGGGACGAGGTCGCCGTCGTCGACGACCAGCGCGGCTCGCCGACGTACGTCGGGCACCTCGCGGAGGCGACGCGCGCGCTCGTCGATGCGGGCGCGCCGTTCGGCGTCTGGCACCTCGGGGCCGACGGCGACTGCACCTGGGCCGACTTCGCCGAGGCGATCTTCGAGGAGGCCGGACTCGACTGCCGCGTCCGCCGCATCACGACGGCGGAGCTCGGGCGCCCGGCGCCGCGTCCCGCGTACTCGGTGCTGCGCAGTGAGCGCCCGGAGGCGCCGCGCCTCCCCCACTGGCGCGACGGCCTCCGAGCCTGTCTCGAGCGCGTGCTCTAGCCCGACCGCTTCAGCTTCCCGGTCTTCTTCGCGTACCGTTCGCCGCGGCGGAAGATCGCGAGGCCGAGCGGGATCGACACGACGGCGATCACGAGCAGCGGCCAGACGTTCGACCAGGAGAGCGGCGCGCCGTCGATGATCGACGCGCGGCAGCCGCGGATCGCGTACGTCGCGGGCGAGATCTTCGAGATCGCCTGCATCCACTCCGGCATCACGGACACGGGGTAGTAGACGCCCGACACCACGAGCATCAGCCCCTGCGCGACGAAGCCGAGCTGCGCGCCCTTCTCCGGCGAGATGAGCGGCAGCACCGACGTCATCATCCCGACGCCGATGAACGACACGGACGCGATCGCGAGCAGCGCGAGCGCCGCCGCGAAGTTCGCGTCGGGCATGTGGATCCCGATGAACGC
>DATJOZ010000057.1:0-7121 GCA_035506655.1 Gaiellaceae bacterium | reverse complement strand
TCCTCGCCGCGATCATCGGCGACAACCTCGGCTACTGGGCCGCGCGGAAGGGAGGCCGGCCGCTGCTCGAGCGCCACCGCCTGACGCGCGCCTACGCGGAGAAATACCTCCCGCGCGGCGAGCGCTTCTTCGCGCGACACGGCGGCAAGGCCGTCTTCCTCGGCCGCTTCGTCGCGGTCCTCCGCGTCACCGCCGCCTGGATCGCCGGGATCTCGCACATGCACTGGTGGCGGTTCCTCGGCTGGAACGCAGCCGGCGGGATCGTCTGGGCGAGCGCCGTGTGCGTGATCTCGTACTCGCTCGGGGACGCCGCCGCCGCCGCGTTCAGCCGGTACGGCCTCTATGCGGCGGGCGGGGCGATCGTGCTCTCGGCGCTCGGGTTCCTCGTCGTCCGCCGCCTCGAGAAGCGCGTGCTGCAGGAGGACGACTGAGCGCGCGTTCTACGTGATCGTGAAGACGCCCTTCATCCCGGCGGCGGCGTGGCCCGGGACCGTGCACAGGTACGGGTACGCACCCTGCTTCAGGAACGTCACGCGCAGCGTGTTCGACTTGCCGGGGTTGATCAGCGGCGTCTTGCGGCCGTTGATCTGGAAGTCGTGGGCGAGCTTGCCGACGTTCTTCACCTTGAAGATCACGACGCCGCGCTTCGCGCTCTTCGCGCTCAGCACGAACTTGAACTCCGACGCCGTGACGTTCACGGTCTTGATCAGCGCCGGCTTCTGCGCGGCGCCGATGTGCGCCGGCGAGGCCTGCGCGACTGCTCCGCCCGTCAGCAGCGCTCCGGCGGCGACCGCAAGAGCGAACATCCCCTTCATCGAGCCCTCCTCAGCCGTGGAGCTTCGATCGTAGCCAGCCGGCGGTGTCGAGCAGCAGCTGCTCGCGCGTCTTGTGGAGCCGGCAGGCGAGGAAGTCGAGCCCCTCGATCGCGAGCTGCTGTCCCTGCGACGTCTGCGCGGGTGCGTGCTCGGCGCACGGCTGCGCGATCGCGGGCCGCGCGCCGTAGGCCTGTGCGCCGCGCGCGAGCTCCGCGCCGACGAGCGCGATCGCGACGGCGAGCGCGACGGCCGCCGCGCGCGGCGCGCGGCGGCGCGCGTCGCCGTTGCCGAGCAGCGCGAGCGGGACGAGCGCGAGCAGTCCGAGCAGCGCGGCGGCGAGGTACGAGCGGCGGAAGCCGCGCGTGATCGTCGCCTGGACGACGTCGTCGAGCTCGCGGCCGATGCGCGTCAGTGCAGGGTCGTGGCGCGGTGCGAGCGTCGCGGCGAAGTCGGGGAGCTGCCTGCGCCCCGAGTCCGTCAGGAGCGGGGCGACGTCCACCGCGAGCTTCGTCTTCGTCGTGAAGGAGACGGGTGCGTCGAGCACGACGGCGACGCCGCGGAGCTTCGCGTTCTGTCCCGCCGTCGTGAGGTCGGCGGCGAGCAGCGGCGTCAGCAGGAGGATCCCCGCGACGAGTCCCGCGTGGCGGATCCAGACGGTGTGCGCGGCGCCGGTCGTCGACGGCCCGGCGTCGTCGAGCACGCGCTGCGTGAGCCCGGGGAGGAGGAGGCCGAGCCCGGCGCCGGCGATCGCGAGCGCGGCGACGACCCAGAGCACGTTCTTCTCCGGCACGAAGCCCATCCCGGCGAGGCCCGCGGCGATGAGGATCGCACCGGCGACCGGCGCGCCCGAGCGGAGCCGCGCGGCGAACGGCTGCGCGACGAGCGTCGCGAGCGGGATCACGCTGACGACGGCGGCCGCGGCGAGCGGCGTCAGCCGCCAGACGTCGATGAGCTGCACGACCGCGAGGAACAGGAGCCCGACGAGCGCGGCCGACGCGAGCGCGAGCGCGAGGCCCGCGGCGTGGCGGCGCCGCCGCGCCGGCGGCTCGAACACGAGCAGGTCGACGCTCCGGCCACGAAGCGCGAGCGCCGCGCCGAGCGTCAGGGCCGCGACCGGCGCCTGCGCGAGGAAGATCGCGTGCCAGCCGAAGACCTCGGTGAGCGCGCCGCCGAGCGCCGGCCCGAGCGCGGCGCCGAGCACGCCCGCGCCGGCCCACAGCGCGGTGCCGCGCTGCGGCGTGCGCGCGAGTCTCCGGATCAGCGGCAGCGCGCCGACGAGGAGCAGCGCCGCGCCCGCGCCCTGCACCGCACGGAGCGCGACGAGCGTCCATGCGTCCGGCGCGAACGCGCACGCGACCGACGCGACGAGGAACACGAGGCTCCCGACCCACGTCGCGCGCCGCGCGTCGAGCGACCGCATTCTCCCGCGCGCGTACGCGAGCGCGACGAGCGCGAGCGCGAGGTTGTACGCGGAGACGACCCACGACACCGAGCCGATCGAGCCGCCGAACTGCCCGAGCAGCGCCGGCAGCGCGAGCACGACGATCGACGAGTCCGCGAACGCGACGGCGACGCCCGCGAGCAATGCGGCCAGGCCGAGCCACCGTCCGAGCGAACGCATCACAGCCATTGGACGTCGGATCCGTCCGCTGGTTTGCGGCATAGAGTCCCGCCATGATCCGGGAGGCGTACGCGACCGGCCGCGCGACGTTCGCCGGCTACGGGCGCCACGCGGGCTCGCAGCTCGCGGCGGGCCTCGCGTACCGCGTACTGTTCTCGCTCGTCCCGCTGCTCGCGCTCGTCGTCTCGCTGCTCGACATCTTCCTGCCGGAGAAGACCCGGCACGCGATCGTCCACTGGCTCCTGCAGGCGATCCCCGGGACGCAGGTCGAGTCGGCGGTCGACAAGTCGGCGGCGCACCCGGGCGCGACGGCGCCGCTCGTCACGGTCATCGCGGTCCTCGTCCTCCTCTGGGCGGCGACGGGGATGATGGGCTCGATCCGCACGGCGTTCCGCGTGATCTGGGAGAAGCCCGGCAAGACGTACGTGCGCGGGAAGCTGCGCGACTTCCTCGTCGTCGGGCTCGCGGCGCTCCTGATCCTCGTCGCGTTCGGCGTGTCGCTCGTCGCGCAGATCGTGGCGCAGGCGGGGAAGAACGTCTCGGACGCGATCGGCTGGCACGGCGGCGCGAGCGTGTTCGGCACGCTCGTCGAGGTCGGCGCCGGGCTCGCGGTCGCGTTCCTCGCCTTCACCGTCCTCTACACCGTCGTGCCACCGGTGCGCGAGCGGTTCGCGCTCGTGTGGCCCGCCGCGCTGCTCGCGGCCGCCGCGGTCGAGGTGCTGATCCGCGGCTTCGCGTTCTACGCGACGAACTTCACGAGCTACAACAAGATCTACGGCTCGCTCGGCGTCGTGTTCATCTTCCTCTTCCTTCTCTATGTGCTCGCGATGATCGTGCTCCTCGGCGCGGAGCTGGTCGTCGCGCGCCGGTAGGGTCCGCACGGTGGAGCAGCTGCTCCGGATCGCCGACGAGCTCGCGCGCCGGGACGACGACGCGGCGCGGGAGCTGCGCGAGCTCGACGCGCTTCGGCGCGAGGTGGAGGAGACCCGCGTCGGCGCGACCGCGGTCGCGGCGTTCCTCGCCGCGTATCCGGGCGCGCTCGCCGTGCGGCTCGAGGAGGAGCGCGTCGCGGCCGTCGCGCTCGCCGGCGCGCACGACGCGCTCGCGGAGGCGGAGCGCGCACTGGAGGAGGCCGAGGGCAAGCGCGACGACGCGAAGCGGCTCTCGGCGGCCCGCGCGGCGCAGAACGCACGCGACGCGTTGCGCGAGGCGGAGCTGCGGGCGGAGCGCGCCGGCGCGGAGCGCGCACGGCTCGAGCGCGAGCACGACGCGCAGGGGTCCGAGGCGGCGTCGCTCGAGCGGCGCGCCGCGGCGCTCGGCGCCCGCATCGCGGCGATCCCGCGCGCCGCGACCGAGCCGCCGCGCGGCGGGCTCGAGGGCGTCCTCGACTGGAGCTCGCGTGCGCGCGGCGCGCTCATCGTCGCCCGTTCCGGCGTCGCCGCCGAGCGCGACAAGGTGATCCGCGAGGCGAGCGAGCTGTCCGAGAGCGCGCTCGGCGAGCCGCTTCCCTCGGGCGGTGTCGCCGCGCTCCGCGAGCGGCTCTCGTCCTAGGGGCCTACACTCCGCGAGTGGCAAAGCTCGAGGCATCGCCGCTCGACGCGCCGCTCGAATGGGACTCGCCGCTCTTCCTCATGGCGCGGGCGCAGTTCGAGCAGGCGCTCCCGCACGCCGACGTGTCGCCGATGGTCGCCGAGCGCCTGAGCTTCCCCGAGCGCGCGATGATCGTCAGCGTCCCGCTCCGCCTCGACGACGGGACGATCCGGATCTTCCCCGCGTACCGCGTCCAGCACTCGACGGTGCTCGGCCCGACGAAGGGCGGGATCCGCTACGACTCGGAGGTCTCGCTCGGCGAGTGCGCGGCGCTCGCGACGTGGATGACGTGGAAGTGCGCGCTCGTGCGGCTGCCGTACGGCGGTGCGAAGGGCGGGATCCGCTGCGACCCGCGCGCGCTCTCCCGCGGCGAGCTCGAGCGGCTGACGCGGCGCTTCACGTCGGAGCTCGTCGAGGTGATCGGCCCGCAGACGGACATCCCCGCGCCCGACATGGCGACGAACGAGCAGACGATGGCGTGGATGATGGACACGTACTCGATGCTCGTCGGCCACGCGGTGCCGGAGGTCGTGACCGGGAAGCCGATCTCGATCGGCGGCTCGGTCTTCCGGCGCGAGGCGACCGGCGCCGGCGTCGTGATGTGCGGCGAGCGCGCGTGCGACCGGCTCGGCTGGAACCTGTCTGCGCAGCGCTGCGTCGTGCAGGGCTTCGGCAACGTCGGCGGCGTCGCGGCGTCGGAGCTGCACGAGCGCGGCGCGACGGTGATCGCCGTGTCCGACATCTCCGGCGGCGTCCTCGATCCGGACGGGCTCGACATCCCCGAGCTGCACGCGTACGTCGCGCAGCACGGGTCGCTGGAGGGCTACGACGCCGGCACGCGGATCTCGAACGAGCAGCTGCTCGAGACGGAGTGCGACGTGCTGTTCGTCGCGGCGCGGGAGGACCAGCTCACGGGTGAGAACGCGGCGCGCGTCGACGCGAAGCTCATCGTCGAGGGCGCGAACGGGCCGACGACGCTCGAGGCGGACGCGATCTTCGCCGAGCGCGGCATCCCCGTCGTCCCGGACATCCTCGCGAACGCGGGCGGTGTCACCGTGTCGTACTTCGAGTGGGTCCAGGATCTCGGCCGGCTGTTCTGGGACCGCGAGGAGATCCGGCAGCGGCTCGCGGACAAGATGATCGACGCGTTCGACCGCGTGTGGTCGGTGTCGGAGGAGAAGGGCATCACGCTCCGGCCGGCCGGGATGGTCGCTGCGATCCGGGAGGTGGCCGGCGCCCTGGAGGCGCGCGGCATCTACCCGTGAGCGGCCAGACCGTCCGCGACGCGATGGTGCCCGAGCCGACGACGCTCGGCTCCGGCGCGAGCGCGCAGGACGCGGCCGCGCTCCTCGCCGAGAGCGACGACGTGCGCGCGATCTTCGTCTCCGACGACGACGGCCGGCTCGTCGGCGTGATCACCCGGAAGACGCTCGTCCGCGAGGTCGTCGCGGCGGGGCTCGACCCGACGGCGGCGAGGCTCCGCGACATCGCCGAGCCGCCGCTCAACACGCTCGACGCGGGGCTCGCGCTCGACGACGCGTTCCGGGAGCTCGAGGAGCGCGACCTCGAGCGCGTGCCGGTCGTCGAGGACGGCCGCCTCGTCGGCGTGCTGTCGCGCGCGGTCGTGCAGCGCCGCCTCGCGGAGGACGAGCCGCCGCCGACCGACGACGACGGC
This sequence comes from Gaiellaceae bacterium, assembly GCA_035506655.1. GTDB lineage: Bacteria > Actinomycetota > Thermoleophilia > Gaiellales > Gaiellaceae > Palsa-739. The sequence goes on along the minus strand of DATJOZ010000057.1, from coordinate 1,420 downwards.
GACGCGGAGCCGGATCCCGAGGGCGTGGTTCTCTAGCAGCAGGTGTGCGCGCCCGGGGGCGCGGCGCCTTCGACCGGTGCGGGGAGCTCCGCGGCGGCGAGCGCGGCGCCGTCGAGGATGTCGTGCTCGCTCACGTCGACGGCGTCGAGCGCGAAGAACGCGAGGATCTCGGTCAGGATCACCGCGCCGGCGACGATCACCGGCGCGCGCTCCGGCTCGAGCGCGGGCACCTCGCGCCGCTCCGCGAGCGGGAGCGCTGCGAGCCGCGCGAGCTGCGCACGTGCCGCGGCGGCGGTGAGCCGGTGCCCGTCGACGAGCGCGCGATCGTACGCAGTGAGCCCGAGGTCGAGCGCTGCGAGCGTCGTCGCCGTTCCCGCGACCGCGACCGCAGATTCCGCGCGCACGCCGTCCGGCACGCGCTCCGCGAGCAGCGCGCGCACGGCGCCGCTGCATGCCGCGAGCTCGTCCGCCGTCGGCGGGTCGGAGCGGAGGAACCGCTCGGTGTGCCGCACGGCCCCGAGCTCGAGGCTCGTATGGAACCCGTCCGCGGTCAGCTCCGTCGAGCCGCCGCCGATGTCGACGACGAGCGTCCCCGCCGGCAGCTCGCGGCCGGACGCGACGCCGCGACGCGTCAGGAGCGCCTCGTCGTCGCCGCCGAGGAGCCGCGTCGCGAACCCGTAGCTCCACTCGACCTCGCCGAGGAACGCCTCGCCGTTCTCCGCGTCCCGCACCGCGCTCGTCGCGATCGCGAGCGTCCGCTCCGCGCCGAGCGACTCGAGCGTGCGCCGGTAGTCCGAGAGCACGTTGCGCACGCGCGCGATCGGGGCGGGGAGGAGCCGGTGGCGCGTGTCGACGCTCTCGCCGAGCCGCGTGATCCGCGACTCGCGGTGCAGCTCGTCGATGCGTCCGTCCGCGACGTCGGCGACGAGGAGCCGCGTCGTGTTCGTCCCGAGATCGACCGCCGCGACGCGCATCAGCGCGGATAGAAGAACGCGACGCGCTCGACGAGCGCCTCGACCTCGTCCATCGCGTTTCGCAGCACCTGCACGCGCGCGAGCGAGACGCGGAGCCGCGCGAGGCTCTCGTCGAGCCGCTCCATGTCGCCGGTCCTCTCGGCCTTCGCCGCGAGCATGTCGGCGGCGAGCGTGAGGCGGTCGAGCTCCTTCACGAGCTGCCGCCGGAGCCGCTTGAAGCCGCGCCACGTGTGGCTGACCCGCACGGCGAGCCGTGCCGCGGCCGCGACGACCGCGACGAACGAGGCGACGAGCGCCGCATAGATGAGCCATTCGAACACGATCTCCGGATCGTAACCGCGGCCGCGCCGGTGCTACGATTCGCGCCAGCGACGCGGGGTGGAGCAGCCAGGTAGCTCGCCGGGCTCATAACCCGGAGGTCGCGGGTTCAAATCCCGCCCCCGCTA
>DATJOZ010000056.1:0-3315 GCA_035506655.1 Gaiellaceae bacterium | reverse complement strand
GTCTGCACCGTGAGGCGGTGCAGGGCCACCTCGCTCCCGGCGTCGAGAACGAGGCCGACGCCGGACTTGAGGTTCCCGAAGTCGGGCGTCGCGTACGTCTCGGTCGACCAGAACGTCGCGAGCTTCCCGTCGGTCGCCTCCCACGCCTGGTTGTCGTGCTCGCCGCGGGTCCCGGCCGGGTCGTACCCGGTGACGCCGCGCAGGGTGACGCTCGAGCCGCCCGAGCCCGACGCGCCCCGGTTGCCCTCCTGCCTGCCCGAGACGACGAGCGCGACGACGACGGCGGCGCCTGCGACGAGCGCGAGGAGCACCGCGACGAGCGGCAGCCGGCCGTGGCCCTTGCGGCCACGGCCGGTGCCTGGCACCGGACGTGGCTCCGCGGGACCTGGAGGAACGGCCGTCGTCTCGTCGAGGCATGCGCGCAGCTCCGCGGCGAGCTCCCGCATCGACGCGAACCGCCGCGCCGGGTCCTTCGCGAGTGCGCGCGACACAGCGGCCGCGAGCCGCGGCGGCACGCCGCGCAGCGCCGGCGGCGCCTCGGTCGCCTGCCGGAGCGCGACGACGACCTGGTTCCCGCCCGGGAACGGCACCTCGCCGTCGAGCAGCTCGTAGAGCACGACGCCGAGCGAGTAGACGTCCGCCGCCTCGGTCACCTGTCGCCCGCTCGCCTGCTCGGGCGAGAGGTACGAGCTCGTGCCGAGGACGGTGCCGGTCTGCGTCAGCCCGCTGTCGGCCGAGCGCGCGATCCCGAAGTCCGTCACCTTCACCGAGCCGTCGCGCCCGAGCAGGACGTTCTGCGGCTTGACGTCGCGGTGGACGATGCCGTGCGCGTGCGCGAACGCGAGCCCGTCGGCGACCGCGATCGCGATCTCCGTCGCGCGCCGCGGCGGCAGCGGCCCGGTGCGGTCGAGCAGCTGCCGGAGGTTCTCTCCGTCGACGTACTCGAAGACGATGTACTGGCGGCCGTCGTCGACGCCGCGGTCGAGCACCGTCACGACGTTCGGATGCGACATGCGCGCGACCGCCTGCGCCTCGTGGCGGAAGCGCGACACGTGCTCGTCGTCGGCGCCGAGGCGCTCGTGCAGCACCTTCACCGCGACCGTCCGCTCGAGCTGGCGGTCGTACGCGCGGTAGACGCTCGACATGCCGCCGGTGCCGACGACCTGCTCGAGCTCGTAGCGGCCGGCGATCAGCTCGCCGGTCAACGGATTCCCGGCGCGCCTAGGCGAGGGCGGCTTCGAGTGCCTCTTCCCAGACGTCGAGCGCCTCGGCGAGCTCGGCGTCCGTGATCACGAGCGGGCACAGCACCCGGTTGCAGTTGCCGTAGACGCCCGCCTTCAGGAGCAGGAGGCCCCGCGACGCAGCCTCCTCCGCGACGCGCGACGCGAGGTCCGGCGCCGGCTCCTTCGTCTCCGGGTCGGAGACGTACTCGACCGCGAGCATCGCGCCGAGGCCGCGGACGTCGCCGATCTGCGGGAACCGCTGCTGCCATCCGAGCATCCTGCCCCGGATCCCCTGGCCGATGTCCTCGGCACGGTCGACGAGCTGCTCGTCCTCGAACACGTCGAGGACGGCGAGCGCCGCCGCCTGCGCGACCGGGTTGCCGACGTACGTGCCGCCGACGCCGCCCTCGGCGGGCGCGTCCATGATCGCGGCCTTTCCCAGGACGCCCGACAGCGGCAGCCCCGCGGCGATCGACTTCGCGACGAGCAGGAGGTCCGGCTCGATCCCGTAGTGCTCGACGGCGAACATCTTCCCGGTGCGCCCGAAGCCGGTCTGGACCTCGTCGACGACGAGCACGATCCCGTGGCGGTCGCACACGGCGCGCACGCCCTCGACGAACGCCTGCGGTGCCACGATGAACCCACCCTCGCCCTGGACGAGCTCGAGCACGATCGCAGCGACGGTCTCCGGCGCGACCTGCGTCTGCAGCGCGCGCTCGAGCGCGGCGAGCGCGTCGATCGTCGAGATGCCGCGGTACTCGTTCGGGAACGGCACGCGGTAGACCTCCGGCGCGAACGGCCCGAGTCCCGCCTTGTACGGATGCGTCTTCGACGTGAGCGTGAGCGACATGAGCGTGCGTCCGTGGAACGCGCCCTCGAACGCGATCACCGCCGGCCGGCCCGTGTACGCGCGCGCGAACTTCACGCCGTTCTCGACCGCCTCGGTGCCGGCGTTGAAGAATGCGGCCTTCGCGTCGCCGCGGAACGGCGCGAGCGCGAGCAGCCGCTCCGCGAGGTCGGCGTAGACCTCGTACGGGACGATCGTGAAGTCGGTGTGGAGGAAGCGCGCCGCCTGCTCCTGCACCGCCTCGACGACGTGCGGGTGCGCGTGTCCGACGTTGAGGCAGCCGACGCCGCCCGCGAAGTCGATGAACGTGTTCCCGTCGACGTCCGTGAGCGTCGCGCCGCTGCCGGAGGCCGCGACGATCGGGAGGTAGATCGAGAGCGCGCTCGCGACCGAGCGGTCGATCCGCGCCACGATCTCCTGCGACCGCGGACCCGGGACCGCGGTCCTCAGCTCGATCGCTCGGGTCGCGGCCATGGCCTCAGGATAGCCGAGTGCATGGACGCATAATCGGCATACAGGCGGCGAGGCTAGAGATGAGCCGGATAGAGCGGCGGCAGCTGCGGCGCCGGGCCGGGGGCGAGCGCCTTCGCGTTGTAGATCCCGTCGGCGTTCCAGAGCATGAAGCCGCCCGCGTTCCAGTCGCGCGCGGCGTCGACCTGCGCGCGGACGTCGGCGAGCGTGTAGTGCTGCCCGATCGAGAAGTCCTGCAGCCACGGGACGACCGTCGCCTTCGTCCCGATCAGCTTCGAGTGGAAGTCGCGGAGGGAGAACGAGACCGTCTTCCCCGGGTCGGCGTTCGGGTCCTTGAGGTTGTACTCGCCCGAGCCGTAGTGCGACGGATACGTCATCGGGTAGATCGTGTCGACGACCTCCCCGATCTGGCCCGGGTACTGCCCGACGCCGAGGTCGTGGTTCGCGGAGAGCCCGAACACGTCGGCGGAGACGCGCACGCCGAGCGGGTGCAGCCGGCCCGCGGCATACGAGAGGAACGCGGCGATCGTCTCGCCCATCGGCTGCGTGTGCGGGCCGGGGTAGCGGATGTCCGCGAGGTCGCCGTCGCTCGGGAACCGGACGTAGTCGAACTGGATCTCGTCGAAGCCCGCTTTCGCGGCCGCCGCGGCGACGTCGACGTCGTAGCGCCATGCCGCCTTCGAGTACGGGTTGAGCCAGCCGAGGCCCGCGGTGGTGCGCCAGACGCCGCCGCCCTTCGTGCGGATCGCGAGCTCCGGGTGCGCGACCGAGGTG